>NZ_JBSFWU010000010.1:0-106315 GCF_053594995.1 Streptomyces sp. NPDC002536 | reverse complement strand
CCCCAACCAACCCCACAACCCCCCCCCCCCCCCCCCCCCCCCCCCCCGCGGGGGGGGGGGGGGCGGGCCCCCCCCCCCGGGGACGTCGGCTGCGGGCACGTCGTGGTTGCTCGCGCAGTTCCCCGCGCCCCTGACGGGGCGCGAAGGTCCGCCGGACACGGCCTAGATATTGCTCCGGGCGACCGGGTCCCAGAGCCCGCCGGCCTCACCGCGGGCGAGGTGTTCGGCGTAGACGCCGACCTTCCAGGCGATGACGGAACGGCACTCCTCCAGCGCCGTGATCTGTGCATCGACGCGCTGACGGTGGGCGTCGAGGAGTTGCAGGCGCTCCGTCTCGTTGCCCGGCCCCTGTCGCACCAGCTCGGCGAACCGTTTGAGGTCGGCCAGCGGCATACCGGATTCCCGGAGCTTGACGCAGATCTGCAGCCAGTCGACATCGAGTTCGGTGTAGCGCCGCCGCCCGCCCGTGGTGCGCCGGACCGGACCGACCAGCAGGCCCTCACGCTCGTAGAAGCGCAGGGCGTGCACGCTGAGCCCGGTCCGCTCGGCCACCTCGCCGATGCTCAAAGGCTCTTCACGCGCCTCGGTACGCGCCTCGGTCGTCGTCATGCTGCCCAGCCTACGACGAGCGCGGTCCGGTCCGGTGACCCCGCCGGGGCGGCCGATCCGGAACATTCGGCAGGGTCCGGGGAGTTGTACGCGCATGCGCAGACGCCACGGAATCGCCACGGTCTCAGCCTTCTTTGCCCTCTTAGCCTTGGCCACAGCAGCCCCGCCCGCGCAGGCGGCCGCGCCGCCGAATCCGGTGATCTTCATTCACGGGCGCAACGCCGACCCCGGCGTCTGGGGGCGGATGCAGGCGGATTTCACGGCCGCCGGATATCCCACCGACCGCCTCTTCGCCTGGAGTTACGACACCTCGCAGTCGACGAACGAGGTCCTCGCCGCCCGCCTGTCCGCCTACGTCGACGACGTGCTCGCGCAGACGCATGCGGTGAAGGCCGACATCGTGGCCCACAGCCTGGGCAGTCTGCCGTCGCGCTGGTACCTCGAGTTCGGCGGCGGCACCGCGAAGACCGCCCACTGGGTCTCGCTCGCCGGACCGAACCACGGCACGCAGATCGCCTGGCTCTGCGCCCTCTGGGATCAGGGGTGCAAGGACATGACCCCGGACTCCTACGTCCTGCGCCACCTGAACCAGGGCACCGAAACACCCGGGCCCACGCGGTACGCGACCTGGTGGTCGTCGTGCGACGAGCAGATCACGCCTGCCCGGAGCACCGAACTCGCCGGTGCCGCCAACACCCGTACCGCCGCCTGCCTCCGGCACAACGACTTCCTGACCGACCCCACGGTCTCCCGGGGCGTACGCGACTTCCTTGCCACACCGTAGCCGCACCGTAGTCACAGAACAGAAAAGGAGAACACGGTGAAACTGCTGTTGCTCGGCGGCACCGACTTCGGAGGCCGCGCGGTGGCGGAGGCCGCGCGGGACCGGGGCTGGGACGTGACCGTCTTCCACCGCGGCCGACACCCCGCGCCACCCGGCGTGCACGTCCTGCACGGCGACCGCACCGCACCGGACGGGCTCGCCCAACTGGCCACCGGTACGTGGGACGTGGTCGTCGACACCTGGACGTCCGCCCCGCGCGTCGTACGCGACGCGGCCCGGCTGCTGTCCGGCCGCGTCGGCCGTCACGTCTACGTCTCCACCCGTTCCGTACACACCTGGCCCATGCCGGCGGGCCTGGACGAGGACGGCCCGGTGGTGGACGGCGACCCGGACGCGGAGTCGGTCGACTACGCGACCGACAAGCGCGGCGCGGAGCTCGCCGTGCTCCGGGAGTTCGGCGACAAGCACAGCCTCCTGGTCCGCGCAGGCCTGATCCTGGGTCCTCGGGAGAACGTCGGCCGCCTGCCGTGGTGGCTGTCCAGGATCGCCCGCGGCGGCCGCGTCCTGGCCCCGGGCCCGCGGTCGACACCGCTGCAGTACGTCGACGTCCGCGACATGGCCACGTGGATCCTCGATGCCGTGGAAGCGGAACTCCATGGTCCGTTCAACCTCGTGAGCCCGCCGGGACACGCCACGATCGGCGAACTGCTGGACGCTTGCGTCCAGGTGACCGGCTCGGACGCGGAACTGGTGTGGACCGAACCCGAAGTGATCGAGGAAGCCGGCCTCTCCGGCTGGAGCGACCTGCCCGTCTGGTGCCCGCCGGGGAGCGAGGGCCACACGGCCATGCACTGCGCCGACGTCTCCCGGGCCCTGGCAACGGGCCTGCACTGCCGCCCGGCAGCGGACACGGTGAGGGACACGTGGGCGTGGCTGCAGACCCTGCCGTCCGGAGTCGTGGCCCGGCCCGGCATCGGCCTCACGGAGGAGGCGGAGGCGAGGGCGCTGGCGCTGCGCTGAGACGACGGCGGCGGTGACGATGGTCAGGCGGTGTGCGGTGCGAGGAGTTCGTCCCAGCCGCGCCGCAGTGCGCGGTACTCGTCCCGGCACCGCCCGGCCCGTTCGCTGCTCAACAGCCGCCCGTCGACGAGCTTCGCGTCCCCTTCCGGCGCCGAGGACGCGGAACCGTGCAGATAACACCGGTAGTTGGCGGCACGCACGGCATCCGGCGCGTGCTCGTCCTCGGAGCCCGAGGAGCCCGAGGAGTCGGCGTCGTCCTCGGGATCGGCGTCCTCCTGCGCTTCCCACGCGTAGTTGTCGGCGGCGGCGAGCAGCCCCGCCCGGCCTTCGGCCCCCTGAGGGATCATCCGGTAGGCCGCGAACCGGTCGGCGACGTCCTCCTCGGACCCGTCGAAGTCCAGCTCCAGCGTGTCGACGAGCGCGTGGGCGGCCTCGTGGTAGAGCGACTCGGTGACGACGCCCGCGGTTCGCACGTCGGGGTCGGACGCCCCCGCCTCCTGGAAGGAGGAGCGCACCCGGCCGACGTACTCGTAGCACAGGGCGATCCGCCGGGTGCCCGGGTCGTACTCGGGGTAGTCGTCGGCGCCTTTGCAGGTGCGGTTGACGATCTCGATCCGCTCGGGCAGCTGCAGCGCGCCGTTGAGATCCTCGGCCACCCGTTCCGGCAGGGCGCGCGCCCGCAGGAACGCCCGCTCGTCGGCCCTGCCCGGTGCGGGGGCCTTGTACGAGACGGACACGCCGCCTTCAGGATCGGCATCGGCGGACGCGCCCCCGCAGCCCGTGGCGAGGAGCGCACAGACGGCTGTGACGGCAAGCGTACGGACGCGCCGGACGCGGCCCGACCTGCGGGGAGCGGCCCCGGCGTGATGAGACATGGGGAAAACTTTGCCTGATGTCGGGCTTCCTGCGAAATCGGCTCCGGACGGCGGACTCCCGGACGGCGGCGGTGGCAACTCCGGTCGCCCCGGAGAGCGAAGTATCGGCCGTGACGGAGCCTCGATCCGTGGCCGGTTCAGGATCTTGCAGGCAGATTTCCGTCGCCCATAGCGTCAGCCACGTTCGGCACTTTGCCCCTGTCCCGTGACGCACGCGGTGATCCCGCGTGCCCGAGGAGGCTGTCGTATGCCCGAATTCACCGACCCCATCGAGGCCGATCCGTCCGTGGCCGAGGCCAACCGGAGGATCGTCGAGACGATCCCGCCGGACACCGAGGATTTCGAGGACGCCCGGCGGGGTCTGGTCGCGCTCCCCGCGCTCCCCGCGATCCCGGCCCGCCGGCAGGGAGACCGGATCGTGTGGAACTTCGTCTCCTACGACTTCCTGAGCGAATCCGAGGTGTCCGAGGCACCGCCGAGCGTCAACGCGAGCCTGTGGCGCCAGGGCCTGCTCACCGCCCAGGCCGGGCTCTTCCAGGTCGCCTCCTACGAGCACGGTGCGATCTACCAGGTCCGCGGCTACGACCTGTCCAACATGACCATCATCGAAGGCGACTCGGGCATCCTCGTCATCGACCCGCTCGCCAGCTACGAGACCGCCCAGTGGGCGCTCAAGCTCTACCGGGACACGACGGAGAGCACGCGGCCGATCATCGGCATCATCTACACCCACAGCCACGTCGATCACTTCGGCGGCGTCCGCGGCCTGTTCCACGAGCGCAACGACGTGATCGACACCGACATCCCGATCATCGCGCCCGACGGCTTCCTGGAGCACGCCGTCAGCGAGAACGTCTACGCGGGGCCGGCGATGGCCCGCCGTTCCGAGTACATGTATGCGGCCAAGCTCGACAAGAGCCCGTACGGGCAGGTCGGTTCCGGCCTCGGGCTGACGATCTCCACCGGCGAGGTCACCCTCGTCCCGCCGAACGTCAGCATCGGCGGCACCGGCACCGCGCCCGTCCCGCGCGACCAGTGGTCGGCCAAGGACGTCATCCCCTGGCGGCCCGGCCTCTACCGGCAGCTCGTCGACGGCATACGGCTGATCTTCCAGCTCACGCCCGGCACCGAGGCCCCCGCGGAGATGAACATCTACCTCCCGCAGGCCCGCGCCCTGTGCGCCGCCGAGAACGCCACCCACACCCTGCACAACATCCTCACCCTGCGCGGAGCCCAGGTCCGCGATGCCCACGCCTGGTCGAAGTACCTCACCGAGACGATCCAGACCTTCGGCGAGCACACCGACGTCGAGTTCGCCTCCCACCACTGGCCCCGCTGGGGCAAGGAGAAGATCGTCGAGTATCTGAGCAACCAGCGGGACGTCTACGGTTACCTCAACGACCAGACCCTGCGGCTGATCAACGCGGGCAGGACAGGCATCGAGATCGCCGAGGAGCTCGAGTTGCCCGAGTCGCTCGCGGCCCACTGGTACACCCGCGGCTACTACGGCTCCCTCAGCCACGACCTCAAAGCCGTCTACCAGCGTTACATGGGCTGGTTCGACGGCAACCCCGCCCACTTGTGGAACCTCCCGCCGGCCAAGGCGGGCGTCCACTACGTGGAGGCCATGGGTGGCGTCGATGCTGTCGTCGCCAAGGCTCAGGAGGCGTACGACCGCCACGAATACCGCTGGACCGTCGAACTCCTCAACCACGTCATCTTCGGTCACCCCGAGGACAGTGCATCCGCCAAGGAACTCCAGCACCGGGCCCTCACCCAGCTCGGCTACGGCTCCGAGAACGGCACTTGGCGCAACTTCTACCTCACCGGCGCCCACGAACTGGCCCACGGCGTCGAGCGGGCCGCCAATCAGGAGGCCGGCGATCTGGTCCTCAGCATGTCGCTGGAGCAGTACTTCTCCGCCCTCGCCCGCAGCATCGACGGCCCTGCCGCCGGCCGCGAACAGCGCGCCCCCATCGTGCTTCAGTGGCTGATCAACGGTACCGACGAGGACACCTGCACGACGACGCTGCGCAACGGCGTCCTGGTCTTCACCCCCGGCAAGGACCGCTTCGCCGGAACCCCGCAGACCGTCATCAAGCTGACCCGCGAGGTCCTCAACGGCCTGATGTACGGCCCCAAGGGCTTCAAGGACGCCTTCGACGCCGCCGTCCGCGACGGCCTCGTCCAGATCGCCGAAGGCAAACAGGACTACGCGGACACGGTCTTCGGTTACCTGACCGCCTCCGACCCGACCTTCCCGATCGTGGCTCCCACTGTCTCCGAACAGCAGCCCCGTTCCTGACCGGGCATCCGGGGCGTACTCGGACCCCGGATGCTGCTGGTGCCCTTCGCCCCGCCGGACCCGGCGGCGGGGCGAAGGGCACCCGAACCGCTCAGGTCTTCCGCAGCGTTGCAGTGGCGATCTCCATGAAGTCGCGCAGCAGCTTCTCGCGCCGGTCCGCGGCAACGGCCAGGCAGGTCTCGAGCTCCGGGGCGTCTGTGACGGGAAGGTGGACGAGGTCGGGGCGGGAGTAGGACCGCGCGACGCTCAGCGGGATGAGCGCGATGCCGTGCCCGGAGGCGACGAGCTCGAACTTTTCCTCGAGCGATGCCGTCCGCCGCTTGGGTACGTCGAGCATCCGCTCGCCGTCGAGATCCGCGGAAATGAGCTCCTGACGACACGCCAGGGGGTGCGCCGCGGGCATGCAGGCGACCCGGGGATCGTGGCCGATGGAAACAACGCGCAAGCCCGACTCGTCGAACGGCCGCCGCAGATAACCGACTTGGGCGCGACCGTCCCGGAGTGGCCGGTCCTGCTCCCACCAGCGTGCCGGTACGACGTCGGTCTCGACATCCGGGTGGCGTGACGCGAACGCCCGGATCGCATCGGACACATGGAGCCCGGGGGAGAAGGCGACCGCGAGCCGCTGGACGCCCTGATCGACGTCATGCACGCGCCGCACCGCTGCGGCGAGCGACGGGAGGATCTGCTGCGCCTCCTCGTAGAGCTGCTTCCCGGCGGCGGTCAGCTCCACGCTGCGGGTGGTCCGCACGAGCAGTGTGCAGCCCAACTCCTGCTCGAAGGACCGGATCTGACGGCTGAGAACCGGCTGGGTGATGTAGAGCTGCTCCGCCGCCCGGCCGAAGTGCCGGTACTCGGCCACCGCGGCGAAGTAGCGAAGCTTGCGCAGATCGAGATCCATGCCCTGAAGGTATCAATTGCCGGGAAGGGCATTGGACGTGGCGGACGGCTGCCCCGAGACTCGACGCATGATCGTCATCACCGCTCCCACCGGCCAGATCGGCGGCCGGCTTCTGGAGATCCTTCTCGACGGGACCGACGGGACCCGCACGCGCGGCGAAGAACTGCACGGCGAAGAGCTGCGCGTCATCGTGCGCGACCCCGGGAACCTCCCCGACGCGGTCCGCGCCCGCGTCGACGTCGTCACCGGTTCGCACGGCGACGCCGAGGTCGTCGACCGGGCCTTCGCCGGCGCGGACGCCGTCTTCTGGCTCGTTCCCTCGAATCCCCGGGCGCCGAGCGTGGACGCCATGTACTCCGGGTTCACCCGCGCTGCCGCGAAGGCGTTCACGACCCACGGGGTCGGACACGTCGTCGGCGTCTCGGCGCTCGGCCGGGGCACCCCCGTCGCCGGCCGCGCAGGGCACGTGACGGCGTCGCTGGCCATGGACGACCTCATCGCGAGTACGGGCGTGGCCTACCGGGCGCTCGCCAACCCGACGTTCATCGACAACCTGCTGTGGCAGGTGGCCTCGATCCGCGACGGCGGCGTGTTCACCGGCACCGTCGCCGCCGACCGCAAGGCACCGACGGCCGCCACCCGGGACATCGCCGCGGCCGCCGCCGGCCTGCTGCTCGACCGATCGTGGACGGGGACGGGCGAGGTCCCGGTACTGGGCCCCGAGGACCTTTCGCCGGACGACCTGGCGCGCATCATGACCGAGGTGCTCGGCCGCCCGGTCCGCTACGAGCGGCAGACGCTCGACGCATCCCGCACCGCACTCGCCGGACAGGGCAACGGGGACGCGTTCGTACAGGGCTACCTCGACATGATGCGGGCCAAGGACGACGGCCTCGACGACGGGGTGCGACGCACCCCGCAGACCGCGAGCCCCACGACCTTCCGCACGTGGTGCGAGCAGGTCCTCAAGCCGGCGGTCCGGGCATGAGCGCCGGAACCGTCCTCGTCGTCGGGGCGTCCCGGCACAAAGGTCCCGACCGGGAGCCGAGGCCATGCCGTCGGGCAATGGAGTTCCACCGCTCAGTTCAGGATCACCGGCAGACGTCGGAGCCCGTGGACCATCGCCAGCCGGTGGAACGGAACCTCGCACTCATCGACCGCGAGTCGCATGCGGGGGAACCGCTCGATCAGACGCCGATAGGCGATCCTCAGCTCCATGCGGGCCAGTTCCGCGCCCAGACAGCGGTGCGGGCCGTGGCCGAAGGCCAGGTGGTGCCGGGCCGGGCGGGCCTGTGACGGCTCGGCGTTCGTGGTGTGGTTGGCGCGCAGCAGGGAGCACATCACCACGTCCCCCTCGGTCACTTGGTGGTCACCCAGCCTGCATGTCCTGAGGGCGTAGCGGGGGAAGGCGACCTGTACCACCGAGAGGCGGCGCAGAAAGTCCTCCACCAGATCGTCGACGGCGCTCGGGTCAGTGGCTCGTGCGCGGGCCCGGGGGTCACGGAGGAGAGTGAGTGCTCCGAGTGCCAGCATGCCGGCGGTGGTCTCCAGTCCACCGGTGAGCACGCCGTCGGCCAGACCGGCCAGCGTGCGGTCGTCCAGGTCGGCCCCGCGGGTCACCATGGTGCCCAGGAGACGGTTTCCGGGATCGCCGCGCTCGTCGGCGATCAGTTGTTCCAGACGGGCCAGGGAGGACGAGACGGCGCCGAACAGGGCGTCCAGACCCGGGATGATGTCGAAGCGTTGGGTGCTCAGCCGCTGGAAGTCCGTACGGTGCGCGGCCGGAATCCCGAGCAGCTCGCACATGGTGCGGGCCGGCACGGGCCAGGCGAAGGCCTCCAGGAGGTCCACGGGCTGGGGCCGGCCCGCCATGAGGTCGAGTTGTTCGTCCACGATCCGCCGGATCCGTGGTTCGAGGTGCCGCAGCCCACGGAGCGTGAACTCGGGTGCCAGGACGCGCCGCAGCCTGCCGTGCAGAGGCGGGTCGCACGTTCCCAGGCCGCCCAGCACCTGTCCGCGCATGAACTGCCCCATGTAGGGGAGCCGGGCCGGGTCGTTGCCGAATGTGTCGTCGGCGGTGAGGACGTGCCGGACCTGCTCCGGGCCGTTGACCAGCCACACGTTCACGCCGAATCCCAGGGGCGCCGGAGTCACCTCCTCCCAGGAACGTCCACAGGACGGAGCGGGGGAGGCCAGGCCGTCGCGCCGGAAGAGATCCATGACCGGCTCGGGAACGAGCTCCAGCAGTGCTGCGTCGCCTCCTCTGCGGACCGCACGACGGAGTCGGGCACGCAGCAGACGGCCGGACAACGTGCTGCCGAGCCCCATGGATTCCCCCTCCGCGCCGGGCTGCGAGCTACCCATGGGCACGGCTGCCGACGCTCCACGAGCGGGTGGCTCATCCTTTGGGGTGATAACCCGTCCCCGGCGCCGTAGCGTGTCCGCCCGCGGGAAGGAACTCCCGGAACCGGCCCGGGGGAGTGGCCTCATGGCAGCAGTGCGGGGAATCTCATGACGGACTTCCGTGTGCCGACGCGCGTCGTTCGCCCGCGGAACGGGACGACGACGCACGCGGCCGACCGGGCGGCGCCGTCCGTACCCCCGCTGCGGGAACGCGGCAGACCATGCCCCGCCCCATCGTGACCGATCAGTCGGGGGCGATGCACCACGGGCTGTACCGGTGGGGACGGGCGTGCGCCCGGCATCCGAAGAGAGTCCTTGCCGTATGGCTGCTGCTCCTCGCCGCCCTGCTCCTGCTCGACCGGTTCTGGGGCGGGACGTTCAAGGACGATTACTCCCTGCCCGGGACCTCTGTCCAACGCGGTGCCGACCTGATCACCACGCACGGCGGCGATGCCGTTCGAGGGGTCAGCTCGCAGATCGTCCTTCACGCAGGGACGGGCGGGCTGGCAGCACATCAACGCGACATCACCGCCGCCGGAGTCCGCCTGTCGCACCTTCCCCATGTCGCTTCCGCAGTCGGCCCGTTCACCACCCCGGGCGCGCTCTCGCAGGACGGGTCGACGGGGTACTTCACGGTCTGGTTCGACGATTTCCCGAGCAGGTTCGGCAGGTCCTATCTCGCGCGGTGCGACGACGCAGTCCATGCGCTGCGCGCGCAGGGCATCAGCGTCGACTACGGCAGCCCGCTCGGAGAACTGGCGCGCCCGGCGGGGTCCGACATGCTGTCGGAGCTGATCGGCCTCGGCACCGCGCTGGCGGCTCTGATCATGACCTTTCGCAGTCTCGCAGCTGCCGTGATTCCCTTGCTCACCACGCTCGTCGCGCTGCCCGTCGGGCTGTGCGCGGTCCATCTGCTGGCCCATGTGTTCACGTTCGCCACGGCGTCCCCGACCGTGGCCGCCATGATGGGCCTCGGCGCCGGACTGGACTACACGCTCTTCCTGGCCACCCGGCACCGGCGCCTGCTGCACCACGTGGACGACCCGGCCGAAGCCGCCGGCCGGGCCATGGCGACCAGCGGTCACGCCGTCGTCATGGCCGCGGCAGCCGTGATTCTCGCGCTGAACGGTCTCCACCTCTGCGGCATCGGCTTCATCGCGAGCCTCGCCGTTGCTGCCGAAACGACCGTCCTGATCACCGCCTTCGCCGCCCTCAGCCTCGCGCCTGCCCTCTTCGGGCTGTTCGGCCGCGCCATCGACCGGCTGAGCCTCGGCCGGCCCGTCGACGAGGCCACCGGCACCCGGGACGTCTGGTACCGCTGGTCCCGTACGCTGAGCCGCTACCCGGGAACGTGCCTCGCCGCAGGTGTCCTTGTGCTGGGCACCGTCTGCATCCCGCTCACCGCTGCGCACTTGGGTCACATCGACGCCGGTTCGCTGCCCGGCCGCTACACCGAGCACCGTGCTTACGCGCTCGTCTCCAAGGGCTTCGGGCCCGGTGCCAACGGCCAGTTCACCGTCGTCGTCGAACTCGACCCTCTACGTGCCACGAGCAGCACCCGAAGCAACCGACTGTCCGGCACCCTCACCGCGGCCCTTGCCGGGACCCCTGGCGTCGCCGCGGTCGGCACCCCGGTGCTCAGCGCGGATCACGCGCTGCTGACCACAACCGTCACCCCGGAAACCGGCCCGCAGGACGAGAAGACCGACGGCCTGCTCCGCACCCTTGAACACACCACCCTGCCCAAGGCCCTGGCCGGCACCGGTGCCCACGGTTTCGTGACCGGCCTCACCGCGGCCCGGCTCGCCTTCGCGGACGACCTCGTGGGCAGCCTCCCCGCCATGGCCGCCTTCGTCACCGTCACCGCCTTCCTCCTGCTGCTCGCCACGTTCCGCGGCCTGCTCGTCGCGGCCAAGGCCGCACTCCTCAACCTGCTGTCCGTCGGTGCAGCCCTGTCCGTCGTCGTCGCCCTCTTCCAGAAGGGCTGGGGAAGCGGCTTCTTCGGCGTGTCCGCACCCGTCCCCGTCGAGCCGTACGTACCGGTCCTGATACTGGCCATCGTCTTCGGCCTCTCCATGGACTACGAGATCTTCCTCATCACCCGCATCCGCGAGGCCTGGTTGCAGACCGGCGACAACCAGCAGAGCATCACCACCGGCCTCACGGCCACCGCCCGCATCATCACCAGCGCAGCAGCCACCATGACCGCCGTCTTCCTCGCCTTCCTCCTCAGCACCGACATCGTCATCGAAATGATCGCCCTCGGTCTGGGCGCCGGCGTGCTCATCGATGCCACCCTCATGCGCCTGCTGCTGGTGCCGGCCGCCATGCACCTGCTCGGCAGGGCCAATTGGTGGCTCCCCGCACCACTCGACCGCCGCCGCCTGCCGCACCTTGCCCAGAAGGGACCGCAACCGAGTGGCTGACACCGCACTCTTCTTCCGCGAGTTCGTCCGTTCGCCGATGATCACGGCAGCGGTGACCGCCAGCTCACCGGCCCTGGCCAGGCAGATGACCTTTCCGGTGCCCGAGCAGGGCGATCCCGTGGTGGTGGAACTCGGCCCCGGCACCGGTGCCTTCACCGGCGCGATTCAACAGCGTCTGGCCGGACGGGGGAGGCATCTGGCCATCGAGCTGAATCCCCGACTGGCCGAGATCCTCGCGGACCGGTTCCCGGAGGTGGAAGTGATCACCGCAGATGCGGCTTCGCTGCCTGACCAGCTGAGCGGGCGGGACCTGATCGCCGATGTGGTGATCAGCGGTTTGCCGTGGGCCGCCTATCAACGACCGTTGATCCCCGCTGTGGCGAAGTCGCTGTCCAGCACCGGCACGTTCAGCCAGTTCGCCTATACGTGGTCGCTCTGGGCGCCGCCGTCGAGACGGCAACGCTCCGAACTGCGGGAGGCGTTCGAGGAGGTCGTACTCAGCCGAACGGTCTGGCGGAACCTGCCCCCTGCGCTGGTCTGCTTCGCCCGTCGGAGGAGGACGGCGCGCCCTGGTTGAGGCGCCGGTGTGGTGGGGTCAGGCGGACTTGGCGGTGGCGCGGACGCCGAAGTGGACGTAGCGGGTGCCGTCGCGGAGGGCGTAGAAGACGACAGGGATCCAGGCGTCCTTGTCGTTGCGGCGGCCGGCGAAGACGGTCTTGGTGGGGGTGTCGGAGACGGGGGTGAGGCGCCAGACGAGCGGGTCGAAGGTGCCGGCGAGGCCTTCGACGCCTTCGTAGCGCAGGTCCAGCACGCCTTCGCCTTCGCCTTGGCCTTCGGCGCGGGCGGTGATGGTCATGAGGAAGCCCTCGCGCTTGTAGCGGCCGGTGAAGGGCGTCGTGTCGACGGCCGGGGGATTGTCGGCCGGTCCGAACGTGGGCATGGTGACTCCGGCGAGTTCGGCGCTCAGTTCGCGGCAGAGGGCCTCGTGGACCTTCGGTGCGGCGCCTCCGCCGTTGGTGAGCAGGGCGATGGCGAGGCCCTTCTCCGGGATGGCCCGAAGATAGGCGAGCTGGCCGAAAGTGCTGCCGTCGTGGCCGAAGCCGCGAGCGCCGTCCCAGTCGAAGAGACCCCAGCCGAGGCCCCAGTGTGCGCCGAGGAACCACTGGTCGGGCATGTCGACCTCGCGGGTGAGCATCGCCTCCACGGCCGTGGTGGAGAGCACCCGGGTGCCGTCCGGTGCGGTGCCGCCGTCGATGAACAGCCGGGCGAAGCGGACCACGTCGGCCGCGGTGGCGCTGATGCCGCCGTACGGTCCGGCGGAGCGGGGCAGCATGTTCCACAGCGGGGTGGGCGTGGGGTCCTCGCCGGGTTCGCCCATGTGCCCCATCGCAGCGCGGAAGCGCAGGACCTCCTCGGGAAGCGTCATGGTCTGCCGGAGTCCGAGCGGGTCGCAGATCAGCTCCTTGAGTGCCTCGTCCCAGGTCCGGCCGGTGACCACCTCGACGATCCGGCCCAGGACGTTGTACGCGGTGCTGGAGTAGGACATGGTGGCGCCGGGCGGATTGGTGAGGCCGACGTTGCGCGTGCCGTCGACGTAGCGGGCCAGGCAGTCGTCGCCGCGGCCCGTGTCGTTGACGTAGTCGCCCTCGATCCCGCTGGTGTGGTTGAGGAGTTGACGCGGTGTGATGGTGCGGGCGGCCTCGGCGTCGGTGAGGGCGAAGTCGGGCAGGATCGTCACGACCGGCTGGTCCAGGTCGAGCTTGCCGGCGTCGGCGAGGCTCAGGACGAGGGCGGCGGTGTAGCCCTTGCTGACCGAGCCGATCTGGAACACCGAGTCGGTGGTGGTCTCGACACCGGTGCCGGTGTGCAGGACGCCACTGGCCAGTTCGTGGATCTCCCCGCCGCTGAGGACGGCCAGCACGGCGCCGGGGATGCGGTGGGTGGTGAGCAGCTCGTCGAGCCGGCGCTGCCAGCGGTCGGTGTCGAACGCCCCCGCGGTACCCGTCCTGCCCAGCGCCCGGTCGACGGCCTGTGCGGCCTCCCGGTTGGTCCGGTCCACGAGCTTGGCGACCTCGCGGTCGACGTTGTCCGAGAACTCCTTGTACATGTCCTTCGACATGGTTTCCCTCCCCAATGACAGGTGGCGTGCCGACATGCGTGCCGGCACTCCACTCATTCAAACATCGTTTGAAACGATCTCGACGCGGGTCCGGTTCCCGCCGAGGCGGGAGCGGATGCCGGGGGCTAGGAGGGGGCTGCGAAGCCGGCGCAGAGCAGGCGGACGCTCCGCGTGAACTTCTCGTCCTGACTCAGGCGTGGGATCGACTCGCCCATGAGCAGGGGGAATTGCTCGCACAGTTCGGCGTAGAGCTCGGCGGTGACGGGTGGTGGCGTCGCCGGCTGGTTCTGTTCCTGGAGGACGAAGCCGGTGACGTGGCTGAGCAGGGTGTCGGCGGCGATGCCGCAGCGGTCGGCGGGCAGGCCGGCGTCGAGGAGGGTGCGCAGCAGGCGTTCCATCAGGGCGAGGGCGCCGGTGCTGAGCATGCCTGGGCTCTCGGCGAGGAGTTGGGCGCCGCCGGGGTGCTGTTTGATGCTCAGGCGCAGGGTGGTGGCCTGGGCCTCGATCCGGTCCTGCCAGGTGGCGGCGGGCGGCAGGGCGGCCAGGGCTTCGGTGCCCGCGTCGTGGGCCCGGCGGCAGACCCGGTCGGCCATCAGGGCGAGCAACTCGTCCTTGCCGCGTACGTGGTAGTAGAGGCTGCCGGCGTGGGCATCGAGGCGGTCGGCGACCTGGCGCATGGACAGGTTCTGGTAGCCGACCTCGGCGAAGACGGCCATGCCCGCGTCGACGATGCGCTCCTTGGTGAGCTTCATGTGCTCACCGTACAGCGTTTTCCAACACCGTTCGAAAACTGTGCTAGCTTTGCGTCATCAGTTTTTCGAACGGCGTTGGAAACGTCGCAACGGGGGGAGAGGCCGGACATGGGGGCGATCGTCTTCAACGTGACCACGGCTGCGCTGATGGTCATGATGGTCAACTGCGGGCTCGGCGTGGTCGGCCGCGACACCCTGCGCGGGCGGCCGCTCCCGTGGGCGGCGGTTGCCCTGACCGCGCTCGCCGTCGGCGGCGTGCTGCTGCAGCTGGCTTGGCCCGGCGCGATGGACGCGCTGGACGCGGACCCGGCCAAGTCCGGCTGGTGGCGCGAGTTCACCTCGGTGTTCATGCAGAACGGCGGCTTCTTCGGCGGCCTGTGGAACCTCGTCACCCTCGCCGCCGTCGCCGCGCTCGCCCAGTGGTACTGGGGCGGCTCGCTCACCCTCGGCTTCTTCCTCGCCGGCATCCTGCTGCCCGGCCGGATCGACACCCTGCTCGGCTTCGGTGACGGCCCCAGCACCGACCCCCGCAACTTCGCCGGCAGCTCCGGCGCCACCTACTTCCTCGGCGCCACCCTCGCCCTCGCCTTCCTCACCCGCACCCGCCTGCCCAAGGAACTCGCCCTGGCGGCCGGAGTCCCGGCACTCGGCCTCGCGATGTGGCTCGCCCAGGAGAACGGCCACGGGCTGGTGTCCGTCTACGGGTTCGCCCTCGCGGCGGCGGTGTGGGCGGTCCGCCACGGCCTGGCCCGCCGGGCCGGGCAGGCGGCCTGACCCTCGCCGCTCCGGTGACCGCTCGCGGCACGACGGCAAGCGGGACGGCGACTGCAGCCAAAACGGCAACCACGAGACGACGAAGGCCCGGACTGCGCTGTGTGGTCCGGGTCTTCGTGCAGGGTGCCCTTCTGGCCTGGATCTTTCGCTCGGCTCCAGTGGCGTCCTTTCCTCATGGCTCGTCCGCTCGACACACTGCGCAGCGGGTTCGAGTGAGGAGGAATGGAGATGGCCAACCGGCAGGGGCGACGTTCTGCGGCGCGGCGTAGGCGTGAGGCCATGGCTAAAGCCGGCTCAGGCGGCGGTGTACTGCTGCTGATCGCGTGCGTGGCGTTCTGGTCGGTTGTCTGGCCGTACCTCGTCGCGGTGGGCGTGACGGGCGCTCTGGGTGCGCTCGGGTGGCGGCTGTGGCGGACGGACCGTCTGTTGCGGAGCCGGGACCGGAGCCGGCGCCGGCAGGAGGCGGTGAGGGCAGGGCACAGGACGCTGGCCGACGTCGACAAGATGTCCGGCACCGAATTCGAGGAGCTGGTGGCGGAGCTCTGCCGTCGGGACGGCTGCTCGGAGGTCCGCCGGGTGGGCGGCACCGGGGATCAGGGGGTGGATGTGGTCGGTCGGCTGCCGGACGGCCGGGCCATGGTCGTGCAGTGCAAGCGCTATGCGCCGAAGAGTTCCATCGCCAGTCGGGAGATGCGTGACCTGCTGGGATCCAAGGTCCACTTCGGTGCAGACGTCGCCGTCTTCGTGACGACGACTCGTTTGAGCGGTCCTTCCGCGGGCTTCGCTCGTACGAACGGGATCATTGCCATACACCGCGACCTTCTCGGCCTCTGGAACAGTGGCACGTCGTTGGAAGCGGTGGCCGGCGTGAACGGTGCCGGCCAGGGCGACCGGAACCACCAGAGACGGTGGAAGAAGACCTACGGCGCGTAGGCAGCGCCGTCGGCGTTGTCCCCAGATCCGCCGTCGTCACTGTCGTCACGGGGTACGAAGCCGCTCGCCTTGGCGAATTCCAGAGGGTCGTAGTCGCGCAGGGCGGCGAACTGTCCGGCTTCGTGGCGGCAGGCGTATGCGTAGGTGCGTAGCACCGGTACTGGATTGCGCACCAGCTCCCTGGCGGCGTGGACCTCCTTGGAACTGTCGGGCTCGTTCGTGTCGTTGTCCGTCGTGAGTAGTGCGACTGCTGCCTTGAGGGCTCGTGCGCCCGTCCATGCCTGGTTGCCGGGCCAGAAGTCGTTCCGTGACTCCGGCTGCTCTTTCGGTATCTCGATCAGGAACGGCAGGGCATCTTCGAGGTCCTGGACGCAGTGGCCGTAGAGCACGTCGAAGGGGTCAGGCACCTTGTCCCGGGCCAGGCTTTGCACGGTGAGGCTCGCGGTTGCCGCCCATCGGGCGGCAACCCGGATCTGTGCAGTCTTGATCTTGTGGGCGTGCTGGGAGGCCAGTTCCTTCAGATCTTGAGCGGCCATGTGGGACTCGTCCGGGTACTTGGGCAGGCAGTCCGCGTACTCCGTTCCCCGGTGCCGCCAGGTGTCCCGCTCCAGCACCGCCCTCCGGTAGGCCCACTCCATGTCGAGGACCGCGCGCTCCCCACTGTTCAGGGCACGCACGACAGAGTCGGGGATCGCACCAGGCCACGGTGACAACGGGGCCAGGCAGTGATCGTACGGAGAAGTGCCGTTCTCCTGCTTCAGATATACAGCCAGGGGAGATGGTGACCGTTCCATGGCCAGCCTCCGGGCGGGGAGAGACACGTGCAGTCGGAGCTCGCACGCTAGCGGCAGAACGACTGCTCGGTGGGCGCATCCCTCGAATCTGCAGGTGTCACCGGGTGCTGGGTGACGGCCGTGGCGGCCAGTATTCCGCGCCGCCCTGTCGGGGTTTGCCCCCCGACACTACGGAACCGTACTATCCGGAACCGTGAAATCCGAATCCGTTCCACCGGAGCGGTCCGCGCTGCTCGCTCTGCAGCGTGCGACCCATGCCACGCTCCAGCTGATCGCCGCCGAGCTCGTCGATCTCGATCTGACCGCCTCCGAGATCAACGCCCTCGCCAACCTCGCCGACGGACGCGGCCGTACCGTCTCCGAGCTCGGTGCCGCCGTCGGGACCCGGCCCACCACCCTGACCGGCGTGCTGGACCGCCTGGAACGGCGCGGTCACATCACTCGCGGCACCCGCGCCGGGGACCGGCGTTCCGTGCTCATCCAGCTGACGCCCGACGGCCGTCTGGCCGCCGACACCGTTCAGCAGACCCTGGCCGGCCTGGAACAACGTGCCCTGGGCAGGCTCTCCACCGCCGAGGTGGCCGGCTTCCACGCCGTCCTCCAGGCCCTGACCAAGGCATCCGCGTGAACACGGCCCCGACCGAACCCGCCGTCCCGTCCGCATGCACGGAGTTCACGGAGCTGATGCACGAGGCGATGACCGGAGCGGACCGCTTCGGCCACTGCCAGCACGTCCGGCTGACCTGGCTGGCGGTCCGCACGTACGGCACCGCCGCAGCCGTGGACCTGGTCAGCGACGGCATCCGGCACACCGCTGCCGCCGCGGGAGCACCGGAGAAGTTCCATGCGACGATGAGCCGGGCCTGGGTCGAGCTGGTGGGACACCACGCGGCCGACGAGGACAACGAGGGCGACTTCGAGACGTTCGCCGCACGGCACCCGCAGCTGCTCGACGCGACACTGCTCGGCCGTTTCTACCGGCCGCAGACGCTGGCCGGCGACGCGGCCCGGGCCGGCTGGGTCGAGCCCGATCTGGTCCCCTTCCCCTGGCAGGCGGCCGGTCCGATATGACCCGGCCCGTCGCGGTGCCATGATGCACGGGTGCAGGCGAATCGCAGGGATCGCAGAGGGAGCCCGGACGTACAGGCCCGGGTCGGTGCGATCCTCGAACGGCTCGTGGAATCCGGCGAGGAGAGCGGCCTCCAAGTGGCGGCCTATGTGAACGGTGAGCCGGTCGTCGACGCCTTCGCCGGCATCGCCGACGCATCCGCACCGCCCGACAGACGCCCGCTCGGCCCCGACACACTGATCCACAGCTTCTCCACCGGCAAGGGCTTCACGGCAACCCTCGTGCACGTGCTCGCCGAGCGCGGGCTGATCGACTACGACACCCCGATCGCCCACTACTGGCCCGAGTTCGGCGCCCACGGCAAACAGCGGGCCACCGTACGCCACGCGCTCACCCACTCCGTCGGCGTGCCCCAGCTCCCGCCCGGCATCACACCGGCCGAGCTCTGCGACTGGGACGCCATGTGCGCGATCGTCGCGGAACAGCAGCCGCTGTGGGAGCCCGGTTCGCGCAGCGGCTACCACGGCTGGACCTTCGGCTGGATCGTCGGCGAGACCGTACGCCGGATCACCGGCCTGACCCCGTCCGAAGCCCTGCGGACGTACGTCGCAGAGCCGCTCGGCATCGCCGACGAGCTCCACTTCGGCCTGCCCGAGAGCGAACTGGCCCGCACGGCACCGCTCGTCGAGGGGAACTGGGCCGCGTGGCTGGAGACCGTCCCGCCGTCCGCCCCCTTCCGGCGGCTGGTCGTGCCGAACCGCAGTGTGTGGACCACCGTCGAACTGGCCAACCGCCCCGACTACTTGCGCGCGGACCTGCCCGCCTGCGGCACCACGACCGCGCGCGCGGCCGCGCGCATGTACGCCGCGCTGCTGGGCGAGGTCGACGGTGTGCGGCTGGTCACCCGGGAACGCGTGGAGCTCGCCACGAGCGTGGCCGTCGACGGCAGGGACGCCATGCTCCTCGGCACGTACGCCAAGGGCCTCGGCTACTTCCTGGGCCTGCCCGCCATGGGCAGCCGGCCGACCGCCTTCGGCCACCACGGCAGCGGCGGCAGCATCGCCTTCGCCGACCGCGAACGCGGCCTGGCCTTCGCCCTCACCCGTACCCGCCTCGTCGCCGGCACGGCCGACACCGCGGCACGGCAGCTGGCCGACGAGATCCGGTCCTGCGTGGACTGAGGGCGGCCGGGTGGCCGGGCGGTCGGCGGCGCGAGCGGCCCGGCTTAGGGTTTCCCCTCATGCGCGTACTGATCCTTGAGGACGACCCCGAGCTGGGCCCCGTCCTCACCACCGGGCTGCGGGACGCCGGCTTCGCCGCGGACCTCGCCCCCACGCTCGCCGACGCCGACCTCAAACTCGCCGTCAACACCTACGACTGCGTGGTCGCCGACCGCATGGTGCCCGACGGCGATGCCCTGGTGCTCCTCGGCGCCCTGCGCGCACAGGGATCCGTACTGCCCGTCCTGCTGCTCACGGCCCTGGACTCGATCGGCGACCGGGTCGCGGGTTTCGAGCACGGGGCCGACGACTACCTCGTCAAACCCTTCGCCTTCGCCGAACTCGTCGCCCGCGTCCGGACCCTGTGCCGGCGCGGCCAGCCCAGCCGCCCGCCGCTGTTGCGGACGGCGGACCTGGAACTCGACCTCCCGCGGCGCCGAGTGAGCCGGGCCGGAACGCTGCTGAGCCTCACCGCCAAGGAACTCGCGGTCCTGGAGGTGCTGATGCTGCGGGCCGGCGAAGTGGTCACCCGCACCGAGCTCATCGAGCGCTGCTGGGACGAATCGAGCGAGCCGATGTCCAACGTCGTGGACGTCCTCATCGGCCAGCTGCGCCGCCGCCTCGGCGAACCCGGGCTGATCGAGACCGTCCGCGGCGCCGGCTACCGGCTCGCGGACCCGGAGCTCGCGGACCCGAAGGCGGACGGCTGATGCCGCTGTTGCCACTGATGTCGCCCAAGGCGTCTCCCGCCGTGGCGCGCCTGCACCGCAGCCGCTGGGTGACGACCCTGCTGTTCGCCGCGACGACCGCCGTGTGCCTGGTGGCCCTCGCCACGTTCGCCGCCCGGCTCGACGGGAACTCCCGCAGAGCCGCCCTGGACCACGAGGCCGGCGTCCGCGCGGTCGGCCTCTCCCGCGCGGTCTGGTCCAGCGGCGGGACCGTACACCTGGAACCGCTGCGCGAGGACGAACTCACCGAAGGCGTCGAGTCGGTGACCGTTCTCCGGCCGGGAACGGGACGGACCCCCGACGCCCGCGTGGCGGCAGGGGACAGGACGGCACTGCCCGACCGGGCCGAGCTCGGCAGGATCTGGCAGCGGCTGCTGACGGACCAGGAGACCGTCATCCGCTTCACCGCACCGGCCGGCGACGGCCGGCGCCTGCGCTGGGCGGTCTCCCCGGTCTGGGACGAACGCATCGACGCCGCCGTCCTCGTCGGCCTGGACCCCACCCGGCAGGAGCAGGGCCACGCCGAACTCGTACAGCATCTCGCGCTGGGCTGCGCCGCCCTGGTCGCCGTCGCGGCGACGGCCGGGCATCTGCTGTCCCGGCGCGCGATGCGGCCCGCCCTGCAAGGGCTGGACCGGCAGGAGCAGTTCCTCGCCGAGGCCGCCCACGAACTGCGCACCCCGCTGGCCACACTGCGCCTGGTGGTGGAGCAGGGCACCACGGCCCCCGACCGCGCACCGGCCGCACTGGGCACGGCCCTCGGCCTGGTCGACCGGCTGAGCCGGCTCGTGACCGGGCTGCTGGCCCGGGCACGGGTGGAGGCCGGTATCCAGGACGTCGAACTCATCCCGCTGCGGCTGGACCAGGTGGCCGAGCTGACCGTCGAAGAGCTGCCCGACCGCACGGGAGTCACCCTCCACACCGAACCGGCGGTCGTGCGCGGCGACCCGGAACTGCTGGCCCAGGCCGTGCGCAACCTCGTCGAGAACGCCCTGCGCCACGGCGGCGCCGGACCCCGCGTCGAAGTGACTGTCGCGCAGGGGCTGGTCGCCGTCCGTGACCACGGCCCGGGCGTGCCGCCCCGGGACCGCGACACGGTCTTCCGCCGCGGCGTCGGCAGCGGGTCCGGCACCGGCACGGGCCTGGCCATCGTCCGCTGGGTCGCAGAACTGCACGGCGGCACCGCCCGGCTCTCCGACGCCCCCGGCGGCGGCCTGCTCGCCGAACTGCGGCTGCCGCCGCACGAGGAGGAGCGGGCCGGGTGACGATTGCCTGTCCCTCCGTCCTCATCTTCAGCTCATGAAGCGTTCGCCAAGGTGAGCGCATGACCGAACGTCCCCGCCTCCGCCCCCGCCCTCGCCCGCGCACCATGGTCCTCGTCGCAGCCGCCGCCGTCGCAGCAGGCGCCGTGACCTACGCACTGCCCGCCCGGGGCTCGGCCCCCGAGGCGGACGGTCCGCGCGTGGCCGTCCGCGTCGACCAGGCCGGCTACGCCGTGGGCGAGGCCAAGCAGGCCTTCGTCATGGGGGCCGAACAGGCCCTCGGAGGCGCCGGTTTCAAACTCATCGACGCCCACGGCCGCACCGTGCGCACCGGACCGCTCGGCCCCCGGACCGGGCGCTGGAACCGCGCCTACACCTTGGTGCGCACCGTGGACCTCTCGGCCGTCGACACCCCCGGCACCTACCGCATCGAGCTGACCGGCACGGCCTCCGGAAGCTCGCCCGCCTTCAGGATCGCCGCCGCCCGCGACCTGATGACACCGCTGATCCAGGACAACGTCCGGTTCTTCCGGGCCCAGCGCGACGGCGCCGACGTGCCCGCGGACATCCTCTCCCGCAAACCGTCCCACCTGGCCGACCGTAAGGCCACGGTCTACGCCGCCCCGCACTACGACCGGGCGGGCAAGAAGCTCCTCGACGAACGGCTCACCCCCGCCGGCGGCCCGGTCGACGTCTCGGGCGGCTTCTTCGACGCCGGGGACTTCCTCAAGTTCACGCACACCACCTCCTACTCCGTCGCCGAACTCCTCCTCGCCCAGCGGTCGATGCCCGAGGCGGCGGGACTGTCCGCCGAGGCCGGGCACGGGCTGGCCTGGCTGGACAAGATGTGGGACGGCACCACGAACACGCTCTACGCCCAGGTCGGCATCGGGGCCGGGAACGACAACGTCCGTACCGACCACGACGTCTGGCGCCTGCCCGAGGACGACGACGCCCTCGACGTCCCGCCCGGCCACCCGGACCGGACCATCAGGAGTCGCCCCGTCTTCCGCGCCGCCGACCCCGGCACCCCCATCAGCCCCAACCTCGCCGGCAGGATGGCAGCCGTCTTCGCCCTCGCCGCGCAGCAGGAGGCACCCGGCGACCCCGGCGCCGCCAGAACCTGGCTGGCGAAGGCCGCAGCCGTCTACGAGCACGCCGACACCGCACCCCGCGGCACGCTGGTCACCGCGTTCCCGCGCGCCTTCTACCCCGAGGAAGTCTGGCAGGACGACATGGAGTTCGGCGCCACCGAACTCGCCCTGGCGGCACAGGCCCTCGGCGACGACCGCGCCGGCACCTGGCGCCGGCAGGCCGCCGACTGGGCCAAGGCGTACCTGGACTCCGACGACAAGGGCACCCTGGGCGTCGCCGACGTCAGCGCCCTGGCCCACACCGACCTGCTCACCGCCCTCAACGGGGCCGACGCGCCCGGCATTTCCCCCGACGCCCTGCGCGCGGACCTGCGCCGCCAGCTCGACGAGGGCACGACACGCGCAGCGAAGGACCCCTTCACGGCAGGCGCCGTCTACGACGAGGCCGACGCGGTGCCCCACACCTTCGGCCTCGTCGCCACCGCCGGGCTCTATGCGAAGGCCACCGGCGACCACCGCTACGACGCCTTCGCGGCCCGGCAGCGCGGCTGGGCGCTCGGGGCCAACCCCTGGGGAACGTCCTTCATGGTCGGCGCCGGCGAGACCTTCCCGCACTGCCCCTCGCACCAGGTCGCGAACCTCGCCGGAAGCCTCGACGGCACGGGCGCGATCCTGCGCGGCGCCGTGGTCAACGGCCCCAACTCCGCGAAGGACCTGGACGACCCGGACAGCCTGAACACCTTCCCCACCATGAGGAAGTGCGCGGCGAACCCTCCGGGCGGCGCGTCCTGGAAGGACTTCGACGGCAAGGGCGCCGGCTACCGCGACCGGATGGACTCCTGGCAGACGGCCGAGGCCGCGCTGGACTTCACCTCGGTGGCCCTGCTGGCCTTCGCCCTCACCGCGAGCTGAACCGGCAACCGGCGGGGCGCGCCGGTTGCACTCACGCGGTGGCGACGCGCAGGGCAACTCCCGCGAGCACCAGGCCCATCACCGTGCGCTGGGTGCGCAGCCAGGCCGGGCGTTCCTGCAGGAACCCGGCGATGGTTCCGGCGGTGAGGGCGATCAGGCCGTTGACGGTGACCGCTATCGCGATCTGGACCAGGCCCAGTTCGAGGCTCTGTGCCGGCACCGAGCCTCGTCGCGGGTCGACGAACTGCGGGAGTATCGAGACGTAGAGGATCGCGATCTTGGGGTTGAGGAGGTTGGTGACCAGCCCCATGGTGAACAGCCTGCGGGGCGGGTCCGGCGGCAGCGGCTGCGGGGCGAAGACGGAGGTGCCGCCCGGCTTGAGGGTGCACCACGCCAGCCAGCCCAGGTACGCGGCCCCGGCCAGTTTGAGGGCCGTGTAGAGGGCGGGCACGAGGGTGAGGACGGTGGCGAGTCCGACGGTTGCGGCCAGCAGGTAGAAGAGGAAGCCGGTGGCGACGCCGAGGAGCGAGATCAGCCCGGCCCGCCGTCCCTGGGTCACGGATCTCGACACGAGGTAGAGCATGTTGGGGCCGGGGGAGAGCACCATCCCGAGCGCCACGATCGCGATGCCCGTCAGTGCCTGCGTGCTGATCATGGGATGAAGCATCGGCCGAGCCGACCGTGCAGCACCAGCGCGCGTTGCTTCATCGTCGGATGAAGCAACGCTGAAAGCACGCGGCACCCCCCGCCCTACGGGCCCTCATGGGCCTGCCTGGACTGTTACGGGCTGACGGCGAGCACGAGATAGGCCCCGAGGAGCGAGAGGTGCACGCCGCCCTGGAGGGGTGTCGCACGGCCCGGGATCACGGTCAGGGTGCCGACGACGACGGTGAGGGCCATGAGCACCATGTGCGTCGCGCTCAGGCCCAGGACCAGCGGCCCGTTGAGCCAGATCGAGGCCACGGCGACGGCGGGGATGGTCAGTCCGATGCTCGCCATGGCCGAGCCCAGCGCCAGGTTGAGGCTGGTCTGCACGCGGTCGCCGCGCGCGGCCCGGAGGGCGGCGATCGACTCGGGCAGCAGGACCATCAGCGCGATGACGACGCCGACGACCGACGCGGGCAGTCCGGCCGCCGACACCGCCGACTCGATCGTCGGCGAGACGACCTTGGCCAGGCCGACCACGGCGACCAGCGCGACGAAGAGCAGGCCCAGGCTGCCCAGGGCGGCCCGTGCCGAGGGCGGTTCGGCGTGGTCGTCGGTGTCGATGACCTCGCCCTCGGCCGTCACCGGCAGGAAGTAGTCCCGGTGCCGCACCGTCTGCGTCGACACGAACAGCCCGTACACGATGAGCGCGGCCAGCGCGGCGAAGACGAGTTGCGGAGGGGAGAAGCGCGGGCCCGGGGTGCTGGTGGTGAACGTCGGCAGGACCAGGCTCAGGCCCGCCAGTGTCGCCACCGCTCCGAAGGCGGCTCCCGTGCCCTCGGGGTTGAAAGTCGCGACCCGCCGGCGCAGCGCGCCCACCAGCAGGCACATTCCGACGATGCCGTTGCAGGTGATCATCACGGCGGCGAAGACGGTGTCGCGGGCCAGGGTGCTGCTCTTGTCGCCGCCGTCGGCCATGAGCGTCACGATCAGGGCCACCTCGATGACGGTCACGGCGAGCGCCAGCACCAGGGACCCGAACGGTTCCCCGACCCTGTGCGCGATCACCTCCGCGTGATGCACGGCGGCCAGTACCGCTCCCGTGAGCGCGCACCCTACGAGCACCACCAGCCCCGCCGACAACGACTGCCCCCAGGACAGCGCCAGGTCGATGGCCGCCACCACGGGCACGTACACCGGCCACTTCGAAACAAACAAGCGGAACTGAGCATTCATACGGCAAGCGTCGCATATCGGCCTTTTGATGCCCTGATCTCCGCCGTGACGTCCTCAGCTGTCGAGCAGCCGCCACGCCGTCAGGGCGAGCCTGGCCCGTATCAGCCCGGTGGGCTCGGTGAGTTCGATGCCCAGGGTCCTCCCGATCTGTTCGAGCCGGCGCGAGACGCTGCTGTGGTGCAGGTGGAGCAGGTCGGCGGCCCGGCGCAGGGAGCCGGCGGTGCAGTAGGCGTCCAGGGTCTCCAGATCCTCCGGGCTGTCGGCCATCCGGGCGATCGCGGCCACGTCGGCGTTCTCCCGCGCGACGCCCTCGGGCACCTGCGCGAGCAGCGCCAGCGCCCCCAGACCGGCGTAGTGGACGACCGGTTGGCGCGGGGTGCTGAAACGGAGCGCGGTGCGGGCCTCCTGCCAGGACCGTCCGGGGTCCTGGGCGGCGCCGATGCCTGCGCGGACGCCTGTGGGAATTTGGTCCGCGTCCACCGTGGTGGCCAGGATGACGCCCACGTCGGCGAGCGGCGCCGCCTTCACCGGGCGCGCCGGGCAGACCAGGCCGCCGATCCGGTCGAGCGGCAGCCGCGACCGTACGGCGACGACGCGGACCGGCAGGCCGGCGGCGAAACCCAGAAGGCGCAGCGCCCTGGCCCTGGCCGCCTCGTCGGTGTCGGCGCCGATCGCCAGTTCGACGAGGGCGGGGTCGGCCATGGTGGTCCGGGCCGGGCCGTACCGCTCGACGACCGCCGCGACGGCGATGGCGAGCCGGTCGAGGAGCACTTCGTCGAGCGGGTTGGGCGAGCCGGGGCGTTCCAGCCACACCGTGCCGATCTCCTCCTCGTCGAGGGCGATCGGCACCGTGGTGGACACGAGCGGTGCCAGGGCGGACGCCTCCGTGCCGTCGGGCGAGAAGCGGATCGCCCGCCCGGTGCCGTGGAGCCGGATCCCGGCCACGCACTCGGCCAGGCCGGCCGAGGCCCGGGCGAGCGCCGGGAGATCCACCCGCCGGCGCATCAGCGTGTCGTAGAACCCGATGATGCGGATCGCGCCATCGACGTACGGATCCAGCCCGGACAGCCGTACGGCCAGTGCTTCCATGGCTGAAGGATAGGCGCCGATCGGCGCGGGATCCGGGCCGGATGCCCGACGGTCGGCGGATGAACCCCGGGGTGACGGGCCATCAGGATGGACGGCATGGATCCCGAACTCGAAGCATTCATCGCCCTGTTCCCCCCGGCCGACCTGACCGACCCGCTCGCCGAGCGCAAGAACTTCGCCAAGCTGGCCGCGGCGCTGCCGGCACCGGACACCACGAACCTGGAGATACAGGACCGCACCGTGTCCGCCGATCCGGAGGTGGCGGTGCGGATCTACCGCCCGCACCGGGCGCAGGGCGCCATCGTCTGGCTGCACGGCGGCGGATTCGTCATGGGCAACCTGGACACCGAACACCCGTGGGCCACCCGGATCGCCAACGGCTCCGGCGCCGTGGTGATCTCGGTGGACTACCGCCTGGCCCCCGAGAACCCGTTCCCGGCCGCACTGGACGACGCCTACGCCGTGCTGACCTGGACGGCCGAGCACGCAGCCGAACTCGGCATCGACCCCGGGCGGATCGCGGTCGGCGGCCACAGCGCCGGCGGGGGACTCGCGGCCGCGGTGGCGCTGCGGGCACGTGACGAGCAGGGGCCGCCGATCCGCTTCCAGCTCCTCAACCAGCCCGGGCTCGACGACCGGCAGGGAACGTGGTCGGCGCAGAACTTCACCGACACACCCTGGATGAATTACGGCAAGGTCACCCAACTGTGGCGCTACTACCTGGGCTCCACGCCCGCCACGCCGTACGCCGCCCCGGCACGGGCCACCGATCTGTCCGGCCTGCCGCCCGCCTACGTGGCCACCGCGGAGCTCTGCCCCAACCGCGACGAGGACATCGACTACGCGGTACGCCTGCTGCGGGCGGGCGTGCCGGTCGAACTGCACCAGTGGCCCGGCACGTTCCACGGATCGCAGGCGATCCTCTCCGCCGAGGTGTCCCAGCGGCAGCTCGCCGAACTCGGCGCGGTCCTGCGCCGCGCCCTGGCCGCGTGAGGCGGCCGTCCCGATGAAAGTCCACCGTAAGAAACCGTGAGAAACCGTAAGAAACAGAAAGGAAACCTCACCATGACCACCACCCCGATCGACCTCTTCGCCTCCTTCCTCCACTTCCGCCAAGGCGGCCAGGTGCGCGCCGAGCAGCCGGTGTTCGAACCCGGCCGGGACGGCTGGCAGTTGATGACCTTCCGTGCGGACACCGACGCCGACGTCCACGCCGACCACTGGGAGGTCCACCCCGAGGCGGAAGAGGTCGTGTCCTGCCTCACCGGCGGAATACGTCTGCACTTCCGGCCGGAGCAGCCGGGCGAGGAAGAGGCCGGGATCCGGCTGACGGCCGGCACCGCGGTCATCGTGCCGCGCGGGCGATGGCACCGCATCGCGCTGGACGTCCCCAGCGACATCATGTCCGTCACCATGCCGCGAGGCAGCCGTCTCGAGAAGCGGACCGCGGCCTGACGGGCTCGTGGGCATACGCCCGGCCGGCGGGCCCGGACCTCGGGCCCGCCGGCCGGGCGGGCCACCTGATCAGACTACGTGCGGTGGCCCCGTTCGGGCAGGTCGGGCAACGGTAGAGCGAGGAGGCGCAGGCCGGGACCAGCTCGCTTCTCTCCCGACCGAAGGACGGTTATGACCGACACCGCCGCTCACGCCCACGCCTACGGCGTGCACTCCGAGGTCGGCCGACTGCACAAGGTCCTGGTCTGTGCTCCCGGGCAGGCCCATCGCCGCCTGACACCCACCAACGCGGAAGACCTGCTGTTCGACGACGTCATGTGGGTGGAGAACGCCCAGCGCGACCATGCGGACTTCGTCAACAAGCTCACTCAGCGCGGGGTGGAGGTCGTCGAGCTGCACGATCTGCTCGCGCAGACCATGGCGATCCCCGAGGCCCGCTCGTGGCTGCTGGATCGTAAGATCACTGCGAACCAGGTCGGTCTCGGGCTGATCGACGGCACCCGTGCGTACCTGGACTCCCTTCGGCCGCGTGCACTCGCCGAGTTCCTCATCGGCGGATTCGCCACCTCCGATCTCCCCGAGGACCACCGTACCGGCCACCTCGCCCTGGCCCGGGAGGGGACCGGCGCACGCGAGTATCTGATGCCGCCGCTGCCCAACACCCTCTACACCCGCGACACCACGTGCTGGCTCTACGGCGGTCTCACCCTCAACCCGCTGTACTGGCCCGCCCGCCACGACGAGACCCTGCTGATGAAGGCGGTCTACACCTTCCACCCCGCATACGCGGGTTCCACGGTCTGGTGGGGGGATCCCGAACTGGACTGGGGCCAGGCCACCTTCGAAGGCGGCGACATCATGCCCGTCGGGAACGGCGTCGTGCTGATGGGCATGAGCGAGCGCACCTCGCGCCAGGCCATCACCCAGGTCGCCGCCGCCCTGTTCCAGGGCGGCGCAGCCCAGCACGTCATCGTCGCCGGCATGCCCAAGCTTCGCTCGGCGATGCACCTGGACACGGTCTTCACCTTCGCCGATCGCGACATCGTCACCCTCTACCCCACGATCACCGACAGCATCCACACCTTCTCGCTGCGCCCCTCCGATGCCGCTCCCGGCATCGAGATCACCGACGAGGGCCCGCGCCCCTTCACCGACGTGGTCGCCGGCGCACTGGGCCTCAAGAAGCTGCGGGTCATCGCCACCGGTGGCGACGTCTACGCCTCCGAGCGCCAGCAGTGGGACAGCGGGAACAACGCCGTCGCCGTGGAACCGGGCGTGGTCTTCACCTACGACCGCAACACCACCACCAACACCCTGCTGCGCAAGGCCGGTGTCGAGGTCATCACCATCGTCGGAGCCGAACTCGGGCGCGGCCGCGGCGGTGGCCACTGCATGACCTGCCCCATCATCCGCGAACCGGTCGCCTACTGACACGCCGTGCGGCTTGCCGACGACGCCAACGAAGGGGAGACATGACCGACGCCCATGCCGGCGGGGAAGCCCGGAGCACCGACGGTGCGTCACCGGCCGCCGCCAAGCTGACCCTGCTGACGATGACCTCGATGGTCGTCGGATCGATGGTGGGCGCCGGGGTGTTCTCGCTGCCGGGCCGCTTCGCGCAGGAGACCGGCGTCGCCGGGACACTGATCGCCTGGACCATCGCCGGCCTGGGCATGCTCATGCTGGCCTTCGTCTTCCAGACCCTCGCCGTGCGCAGGCCGCACCTGGACGCCGGCGTGTACGCCTACGCCAAGGCCGGGTTCGGCGAATACCTCGGCTTCTTCTCGGCGTTCGGCTACTGGGCCAGCGCATGCGTGGGAAACGTCACCTACTGGGTGCTGATCATGTCCACCATCGGGGCCGTCGCACCGGCACTCGGGGAAGGCCAGACGCTGCTCGCGGTGGTCCTCTCCTCGATCGGCCTCTGGGGGGTCTTCCTGCTGATCAGACGCGGGGTCAAGGAGGCCACCGCGATCAACCGGATCGTCACCGTCGCCAAGCTCGTCCCCATCCTGGTCTTCATCGTCCTGGCACTCTTCTGCCTCAAGCCCGACGTCTTCGCCCGGAACATCACCGCCACCCACCACGGGGGCGCGCTCTTCCCCCAGGTCCGCGGCACCATGCTCGTCACCGTCTTCGTCTTCCTCGGCGTCGAGGGCGCCAACGTCTACTCCCGCCACGCCAAGCGCCGCGAGGACGTCGGGCGGGCCACCCTCCTGGGATTCCTCAGCGTCTTCGCCATTTTCGCCTCGGTCACCATCGTCTCCTACGGCATCCTGCCCCTGCACGAGATCGCGGCGCTGCGCCAGCCGTCGATGGGGCAGGTCCTGCAGGCGGCCGTCGGCACCTGGGGGAACGTGCTCGTGAGCGTCGGCCTGATCGTCTCCGTGCTCGGCGCCTACCTCGCCTGGAGCCTGATGGCCGCAGAAGTACTGCTGGTCGCCGCCAGGGACGACGACATGCCCCGCTTCCTGCGGCGCCTGTCCGCCGCCGACGTGCCGGTGGCGGCCCTGTTCCTGAGCACCTGCCTGTCGCAACTCGTCCTCGTCATCACGCTGTTCTCCGGCGACGCCTTCAACTTCACCCTCGACCTGACCAGCGCGCTGTCGCTCATCCCGTACCTCCTGGCCGCCGCCTATGCGCTCAAGATCGCCCTCCACCGCGCACCGGGCGCCACCCGGCGGGAGGGCACCACCCGCGAACTGGTCGTCGCCGCACTGGCCACCCTCTACACCGCGTTCCTGCTGTACGCGGCCGGGCTGAAGTTCGTCCTGGTCGCCTTCATCGTCTACGCGCCCGCCACCGTGCTGTTCGTCATGGCCCGCCGAGAACAGGGCCGGACCCTCTTCACCCCGCGCGAACTCGTCATCCTCGCCGTCTCCGTGGCCGGAGCCGTCGTCGGCATCGCCGCGATCGCCGCCGGCTGGATCCAGCTGTGACGGAACCGGACTCCGGACACATCGACGTCGAACTCCGGGACGACCTCGGCGCAGGGCAGTTGACGGCCCACGGGTACAGTCGATGGTGATCAGGCCGATTCACTGATGGGGGATGTGAAATGAAACAGGTGCCGTTCGGAACCCTGTGTGTGGGGCTCGTGGCGCTCGGGACCGCGTTCGGGTTCTTTACGTTCCAGTTGCGGGCAGACGGCTATGAGCAGTACGTCCAGTACATGGCCTTTGCGTCCGTGATGATGTACTTCACTGCGGCCATGACGGCACTGACGTGGTACCGCGCTCGTCGGACCCCTTCGGACTGAGTTCAGGGCGCGGTGAGTGCCAGGACGACGTTGTGGCCGCCGAAGCCGAAAGAGTGGCTGACGGCCGCGCGGACGTCCTGGCGGCGTGATTGCTTGGTCACGCAGTCGATGTCGAACTCGGGTGCCGGAGCCCGGAGGTTGGCGATCGGCGGCACGATGCGGTGCTGGATCGTCAGGACGGTGAGCGCCGCGTCGATCGCCCCCGACGCACCGAGGGTGTGACCGAGGACGCCCTTGGGCGCGGTGACGCTGGGGCGGTGCGGCAGGACCCGGGCGATCAGCGCCGCCTCGGCGGCGTCGTTGAGCAGGGTGGAAGTGCCGTGCGCGTTGACGTGGTCGATGTCGTGCGGGGCGAGCCCGGCCTCGCCCAGTGCGGTGCGCAGGGCGGCCTCCGCGACGTGGGCCGCCTCGAGCGGGGCCGTGGGGTGGTGGGCGTCGGAGGTGCTGCCGCAGCCGGCGAGCAGGGCGCGCGGGCGGACACCGCGCGCGACCGCGTCCTCGACGCGCTCCAGGACCAGGACGCCCGCACCCTCGGCCATCACGAAGCCGTCGCGGTCGTGGGCGAACGGGCGGGATGCCTCGGCGACCGCATCGGTCCGTTCGGACAAGGCACCCATGCGCCAGAAGCCGGTGGCCGTCAGGCGGCTGATGGCCGTCTCCACGCCTCCGGCCACCACCACGTCGCACGCACCCGAGACCAGCAGGTCGCGCGCCACGGCGATGGCCGTGGCACCGGAGGCGCAGGCGGTCGAGGGTGCGAGGCTCGGTCCGTGCGCCCGCAGGTGGATGGAGGCCTCGTCGACGCCGTGTCCGGGCGTGAGCGTGGGGAGGGCCATCGGCGAGAGCAGGTCGGGGCCGTGCTGTTCCAGGCGCCGGTACTGCTCCTCGGCCTTGTCGATGGTGCCCAGGCTGCAGCCGATGACGGTGGCGACACGTGCTCCGTCCCAGGTGGCCGGGTCGAGCCCCGCGTCGCGTACCGCTTCGTCGGCGGCCAGGACGGCGAGCTTCGCCGTCCTGCCCATGCGCCAGGACAGGCGCCCGACGCGCTGGTCGAGGTCGTCCTCGCCGAGGGGGACGCGGCAGGAGAAGTCCACGGGAAGGCCGTCGAGCACGGGGTCGGGAGCCGCTGTGCTCCGGCCCCCGCGGATGGCCTGCCATGTCGCGTCGACACCGTCCCCGGCCGGGGTGAGCAGCCCCAGGCCGCTGACGGCGACTGAAGGTTTCTGTGTTTTCACGGCACTTGTGCCGTCTCGGTGCGCCGCAGGGTGTCCACGTGTTCCGTGATGTCGCCGAGTGTGGTGAAACGGCCGGCACGATCGCTGTCGAGCTTCACACCGATCTGCTCCTGGAGGACGAGGGCGAATTCTGCGAGTGCGAGGGAATCCAGCTGGAGTTGTTCCAAGGTGACCTGGGGGGTGATCTCGTGGTCCGGTACACGGAAGGTCTTGGTCAGGATCGAGCGGACGATGTCGCATGTGTCGGTCATGGCGTGTGTTCCTTGCGGTGGTGGGGGGTGGGCCGGTCACGGCGCGAGCGAAGCGGTGTGGCGCGTGCGCTGCGCAGGAGGCTTCGGCGTTCCCAGGGGGTGCCACTCCATGAGGAGCATCCCGGCGGACGCGCCGCTGGCCAGCCCGAACAGGGCCACCAGGTCGCCGGGGTGCACCATGCCCCGCTGCTCCGCCTCGACGATCTGCAGGGGCAGGTTCGCGGTGGCGACGTTGCCGTAGCTCGGAAAGGTGGCGACGGCCCTGGCCTCGGGGACTCCGAGGGCCCGGAGGATGGCCCGGGTGGTGGGGACCGACGGCTGCTGCACGCAGAAGAGCCGGAAGTCGTCCGGTGCGTGGCCCATGGAGCGCAAGGTGTCGAGTGCCGCCACTTCCATGCCGGCGTAGGAGGCGGCCAGGGCCTGGGAGTCGAAGCGGACGGAGGGCGTGTCGGGCCGAGGAGCAAAGCAGGGGAAGGCGACCGTTGCGGCGCGCCAGCCCGCCGAGTTGGCGCAGAAGGCGCTGCCGAGCAGTCCGGGCCGGTCGCTCGCCTCCAGAAGCAGGGCTGCGCCCAGGTCGCCGAGGGTGCAGACGGGGAGGAACAGCGAGAGCTCGGCGTGGTCGCGGACAGGGAGGGCGGAGAGGGGGCTGTTGCGCTCTCCGGTGGTGATCAGTACCCGCTCGTACCGGCCCGTGCGGATCAGGGAGTCGGCGATCTCGAGGGCGTTGAGGACGCCGTTGCAGGCGTTCTGCACGTCGAAGACCGGTGCGGTGACGCCGAGTTTGTGGGCGACGATGTGGGCCGTGGCAGGTTCCTCCACGTCCTTGCCCGCGGAGGCGAAGATCAGCAGGTCGACGGCGTCGGGGCCTAGGCCGGCCCGGTCCAGGGCGTGGCGTCCTGCCTCCGCGGCCAGGTCGGAGGGCCAGGTGCCGGCGGGTGCCACGCGGCGCTCCTCGAAGCCGTACATCTGTTGCAGCAGCCCGGGCAGCAGGCGGATGCCGGGGTTGCGGGCGCGGACGTCGTTCTCGATCTCCTCGCCGGTCTGGCGGTCGGGCGGCACATGGACGGCGACCTGGGCGATTGTGCTGTAACGGGGGCGGCTCACCGGAGGAACCTGACCGTGCCCTTGCCGCGGACTGTGCGCAGGCCCGAACTCGCGCACTGGCTCAGGTCGCTGGTGGGGGTGGCGCTGCCCGAGATGGACGTTCCGGTGAGCGGTCCGCGGGTGACCCTGCCGACGAGGAGGGCGTCCGCGGGGTTGTAGCCGCTCACCGTGTCCAGTGTGGGCCGGAGGGTGGAGACGCCTGCGCGGCGCCCTGCGGTGTCGTACCAGACGACCTTGCCGGAGCCGGTGATCCTCGTAGCCCCGCTGCAACTGGCCAGGCCGCTGCCCTGGATCGTCGCAACGCCGTCGTGCAGGTGCCGTTCGGAGCCGTCCGGTGAGGTGCAGCCGGTCACGCGGAAGGTGCCGTTGACACGGATGTGACGGGGCTGGGTGGTGAGGTCGGGGGAGAACGTGATCGGGTGTTCGCGCGTCGTCGTGATGCGGCAGCGCAGGACCGTGCGCATGTCGGCGGGGGCAGCGGTCGCCGGGGCCGGGGCGGTGGCGAGGGCCGTCACCGTGAGCAGGGCCGCGGTGGCGGTCCTGAGCGGGTGGTGGAGGCAAGGTGGGATCACGTGGGGTCTCCTTGGGGGTGGACCGACGAGGCGGTGGCAGTGGGCACGGACGGGGCCGGCCGTGGCGGGGGCAGCGCGGTGGTGGTGGCGAGCGGTGGGAACAGCCGGTGCAGCGGTCGTGGCAGCCACCAGTTGCGGTGGCCGAGCAGTCGCATGAGCGTGGGGACGACCACCAGGCGGATCAGTGTGACGTCCAGCAGTACGGCGGTGGCGACCAGGAAGCCGGCCTGACGGAAGTCCTGACGGTGGGTGGCCATGAGCCCGGCGAAGACGACGGCCATCGTGGCTGCCGCGAGCGTGATGGGGCGGGCGGTCTCGCTCAGGCCGCTCGCGACGGCCCGGCGGCAGTCGCCGCCCGCCCGGTAGTGGTCGGTGATGCGGTGGACGAGGAAGATCTCGTAGTCCAGGGACAGCCCGAAGACGATCGTCAGGGCCAGCAGCGGGACCGCGAGGTTGACGGTGTCCGCCGTGTGCCGGGTGACCTGGGCGAGGAGTCCGAAGGCCGCTGCCGTCGACAGGGCGTTCATGATGAGGGCTTTGAGCGGGACCAGCAGGCTGCGGAAGGCCAGCAGCATCACCAGGAGCGAGCCCGCGAGGGCGAGTGCGCCGACCTGCCACAGAATGGCGCGCAATGCGCCGAGGAAGTCGGTGAGGGTGGCGGCGGGGCCGCCGGTGAACGCCTGCTGGCCCGGGGGCAGGGTGCGTGCGGCGAGCGAGCGCATGTCGCGGACCAGCCGGCGGGACGCGGGACCGTCCACGAGGAGGCGGTCGGCGACGGTGACCACCGTCAGGTCGCGCCCGTTGTCCAGAGCGCCGACGGTGCTGATGCGCGGGTCGGCCCGCAGTGCGTCGACCAGGGCGGTGGTGTCCACGGGATCCGCTCCGGCGCGGTGGGGCAGGGCGAATACGGTGACGTCGGCCAGCCCGTCCTGTTCCAGCTGGGCGAAGCCGGCTCCCGCCGCGGTGCGGGCGATCGCCGTGCGGTCCACCCGCATCCCCGGGCGGAGTTGACCCGCAGGCACGGCGGCGAGGGCGAGGACGGCGACGGCGCCGAGGAGGTACGGCCAGGGGCGGCGCATCAGACGGTCCGCCCAGCGTTCCCAGCGTCCGCGCCGGGGGCGTCCGCGCCGTACGCGGCCCCACGTCAGCCACCGGTCCAGGCGGGGCAGGACGGCGGGCAGGGCCGTGGTCGCCACGGCCGTGGCGACCACGGTCGAGACCCCTGCGGCCAGCCCCATCGTGCGCACGATGCCCAGGGGCACGGTCAGCAGGGCCGCGCTGGTGACGCCCACCGCTGCTGCGCACCACAGCACCGCTCGCCCGGCCGTCGCGGTCGCGTGGTCGCCGGCCGCGCAAGGGGCGAACCCCTGCTCGCGGTGACGGCGGTAGTGGAGCAGGAGCAGGAGGGTGTAGTCGAGTCCGAGACCGAAACCGACCGTGGTGGCCACGGTCAGCGCCATGCTGTCGACCGGGATCAGCAGGGTGAGAGCGACCAGCGATGCGGTGCTCACGAGGACGCCCAGCCCGGCCGCCAGCACCGGCACCAGGGCGGATCCCACCGAGCCCAGGCCCACGACGAGCAGCATCAGGGCAGCCGGTACGGTCAGGGCCTCCACGTACCGCAAGTCCCGCAGATCCGCGTCACGCAGCGCGGCGAGCAGGGGAGTTGCGCCGGTCAGCGCGACCGTGACACGACCGCCGGAGGCGGTGCCGGCCGCGCGGTCGGCCGCGGTCCGCCAGACGGGCAGCAGCCGTTGCCGGGCAGCGGCATCGCCCCGGGCCCCGAAGAGCAGATACGCGTGGTGCGGGTCGAGTCGTGGGACGTCCGGGACGGTGAGCACCCGGCCGATCCCGGGCGTGGCCGCCATGGCGCGGGCGGTGGCGGCCACGGCAAGCCGGTACGGCTCCTCATCGGCGTGCAGGGCAGGGGAGTTGAAGGCGAGGACCAGTTGTTCGGTGCCGAGCTGCGGCATGCCGCGCGCGACGAGCGCGGCGGCCCGGGCGGAGGAACTGCCCGGCAGCTCAAGGGCGGTGCCGCCCAGCCGGCCGAGGCCGGCCGGAACGGCGAGGCATGCGGCCAGCGCGAGAGCCGCCCATGTCGGCAGGCACCATCGGCTCTTGCGGGCTCGCAGCCATGCCACGAAATCCGTCCCCTCTGCGATCCCCGTCAACGACGGGGTCGCCTATCGGTGTTGATCCGCTGGTATGCATAAAAGGAAAAGAAGAGGAATGGGTGCGTCTGAAAAGAAAAGATTTCGGTCGAGACGGAACATAGTTCCTTGAAAGCCGTCCTGGCGGGACGGCGCGGCTCCGGACTGTCCAATCAATGAAAGTCGAATCACTTCTTTGGGCTAACCGACCCGAAACGTTGACGCCGTCGGCTCGTTGGGCGCCCGTACACACGGAGCTCTTTCGCGAAGAAACCGAAGGAATACCCATGACGCACGCCGACGCCTCCGGTGCCATCGCCGTGGTGGGGGCAGCCTGCCGGCTGCCGGGCGGGATCACCGATCTGGACGGGCTGTGGTCCGCGCTCGTCGAAGGCCGCGACCTGATCGGCGAACTGCCTCCGGACCGCTTCGACCCGGACCGGTGGTTCGACCCCGTACCGTCGCGTCCGGGCAAGAGCTACACGCGCGCGGGCGGTTTCCTCGACGACATCCACGGCTTCGACGCCGGCTACTTCGGCATGTCACCGCGCGAGGCGGGGCGCACCGACCCGCAGCAACGCCTCTTCCTGGAAATGTCGGTGGAGGCGTTGGACGACGCCGGCATCGCGGTCGCGTCGCTCGCGGGTTCCGACACGGCCGTCTACGCGGGCGTCTCCAGCCCGTCGTTCGCCGTCCTGCAAGGGCTGGAGGAACGATCCACCGACGCGTACACCATGACCGGGGGCGCCACCTCGAACGTCGCCAACCGGGTCTCGTACTTCCTGGACCTGCACGGGCCCAGCCTCGCCGTGGACACCGCCTGCTCCTCCGCCCTGGTCGCCCTGCACCACGCCTGCGAGGCGCTGCGCACGGGCCGCAGCACGGTCGCGCTCGCGGGCGGGGTGCACGTCCTGCTCAGCCCCTTCGAGTTCGTCGGGTTCGCCAAGGCGTCGATGCTCTCCCCGACGGGCCGCTGCCGCACCTTCTCGGAGGCGGCCGACGGCTATGTACGGGCGGAGGGCGGCGGCGTGGTGGTCCTCAAACCGCTCGCGCGGGCCGTGGCGGACGGCGACCGGGTGCACGCCGTGATCCTCGGCAGCGGCGTCAACACCGACGGGCGCACCCCGGGCCTGGCCCAGCCCAGCCCCGAAGCGCAGGAGGCACTGCTGCGCGAGGTCTACAGCGCGGCGGGCGTCGAGGCCGACGAGCTGGCCTACCTGGAGCTGCACGGCACCGGCACCCCCATCGGCGACCCTGTCGAGTGCCGGGCCGTCGGCCGTGCCCTCGGCACCCTGCGCACCCCCGGCCGGACCCTGCCCATCGGGTCGGTCAAGAGCCAACTGGGCCACCTGGAACCGGCGTCGGGCATGGCGGGCCTGTTCAAGACCATGCTGGTGCTGCGCCACGGCCACGTCCCGGCCAACCTGCACGCCCTGCCGCTGAACCGCGCCATCGACTTCGCAGGACTGGGGCTCGCCCCGGCGACCGCCCCCGTACCCCTGCCGCGCGCCGCCGGCGGACGGTCCGTGGCCGGGGTCAACTCCTTCGGCTTCGGCGGTGCCAACGCCCATGTCGCCCTCACCACCGGGCCCGGAACCGGCGATACGAGGCTGGAGGGGCCGGAGCGGCCGGAGCGGCCGGCGGGCCCGCTGCCGGTCATGGTGTCGGCGCGTACCCCCGAGGCGGCCACAACGGCGGCCCGGCGCATGGCACATCGGCTCGACGGCTGTGCGCAGGAGGACTTCTACGACCTCGCGCACACCTCCTGCCGGCGGCGCGGCCACCACCCGCACCGGGCCGCCGTCCTCGCCGACACCCCCGCAGAGGCCGCCGTCGCGCTGCGGCGACTGGCCGACGGCGAGCGGAACGGCACCGCCGCCCTGGCTGCGGCGGCCGAACGGGGCAGCGTGGCCCTGGCGTTCTCCGGCAACGGCTCCCAGTGGGCCGGGATGGGCGCGGAACTGCTGGCGGGCGACGCCGTGTTCCGGGAGGCGGTCGCCGAGGCGGACGAGGTACTGCACCCGCTCCTCGGCTGGTCCGTCCGCGAGGAACTGGCCGAACCCTGCCGCGGCGAGGGCACCGATGTGGCCCAGCCGCTGCTGTTCGCCGTCCAGGTGGGCCTGGTCGGTGCGCTCCGGGCACTCGGGGTGCGTCCGGCCGGGGTGGTCGGCCACAGTTCCGGCGAGATGGCCGCGGCGTGGGCCGCGGGAGTGCTCGACCTGGAGTCGGCGGCACGCGTGGTGGTGGCACGCTCCCGGGCCCAGGAGTCGACGGCCGGCGACTGGGGCATGGCGGCGGTCGGCACCGACGAGCGACAGGCCCGCCGACTGCTGGAGCCGTACGCGGGACGCCTGGAGCTCGCGGGGGTCAACACCCGGCGGGACGTGACGGTCAGTGGAGAGCGGACCGCACTGGCAGAGCTCGGGCGGGACCTGGCCGAACGGGGCGTCTACTTCCAGGATTTGGGCCTGCGCTACGCCTTCCACAGCCACGCCATGGACGGCCTGCGGGAACAGCTCACCTCGGACCTCATCGGACTCAAGCCGGAGCGCGCCCGCACCCCGTACGCCTCGGCCACCACGGGCACCGTGCTCAACGGCACCGAAATGGGCGCCGCCTACTGGTGGCGGAACCTGCGCGACCCGGTGCTGTTCGCCCCGGCCGTCGCACAACTGCGGGAGCGGGGCTGCGACCTCTTCGTCGAGGTCGGCCCGCACCCGGTGCTGTGCGGCTATCTGCGGCGCCTGACCCCCGGCGGCGCGACGTCCGTGGTGCCCACCCTCGGCCGGGACGCCGCAGGACCGGCCGCGGTGCGCAGGGCCGCCGGCCGCCTGGTGGCCGCCGCCGGCGCGGACGCCTCCTTCTTCCCGCACCCGGGCAGGGTGGTGGACCTGCCCGCCTACCCGTGGGAGCGCGAAAGCCACTGGAACGGCGTCCCCGCCGCCTGGGCGCGCCGCTGCGGCGACGGCACGGCCGACCACCCGCTCCTGGGCGAACGGGCGGCCCTGGCCGACCCGTCCTGGCACGGCCCCTTCGACCCCGCGCGTGCCCCCTGGCTGGAGGGTCACCGCATCGCCGACTCGGTCCTCATGCCCGCCACCGGGTTCACCGAGATGATGCTGGCGGCCGGCCGACGGGCCTGGGACCACGCCGTGGAGATCACCGATCTGGCCATTCCCCGCGCCCTGGTGCTGCCGTTCGACGGCGACCGGCAGGTGCAGGTGCAGACGGTGCTGGCCGCGGACGACGGCCTCGTACGGATCGCCGGCCGCGGCGAGAGCGGCGACGCCTGGCAGGAGCACGCCCGGGGCCGGGTCCGCCGGCTGCTGGAGCCCCGGCCCGGGCGGATGGACGTCGAGGGCCTCGCCGCCGGGTTGCCCGATCGCTGGAGTGCGCGGGAGTTCTACGGGCAGATGGAGAAGGTCGGGGTCCACTACGGGCCCGACTTCCTGGTCCTCACCGAGGACCTGCACACCGACGGCCGCCAGTCCCTGACCCGCTACACCACCGACGCCGACCTCTCCCCGTACGAGGCACACCCCGCGCTGCTGGACGGCGCCGTGCAGACCGGCCTCATCCTCCTCGAAGAACTGGCCGTCCACGGCAGGCCCTGCCTGCCCGCCTCGGTCGACCGCATCCGCGCCTGGCGACGGCTGCCCGCGCAGGGCCACTTCCACGCCCGGCTGAAGGCCCGCTCGGCACGGGAGTCCCTGCTGGACCTGGCCGTTCTCGACACCGACGGCGCAGTCTGCCTGACGCTGGAAGGCGTGCGCCTGCGGCAGTTCACCAAGGACGCCGCCACCGGCCCGGTACGCCACATCACCGTGCTGCGGGCCGCCACGCGTCCGGGAGAGGACCTCGGCCCCGGCCCGCTGCCCGCCCCGGCCGAGCTCGCCCGCGCGTGCCGGCGCCAGGCCGACGAACCGGACGGGACCGCCCATGCACCCGCCGTGGCACGGGAGTTGGGCGCCCGCTTCGCGGTGTCCGCCGTGGCACGGCTGCTGCCCGACGGCGGAGCCGCCCCCTTCACCACCACGGCCCTGGCCGACGCCGGCGTGGCGGCGCCGTACACAAAGCTCCTGGACGTCCTGCTCGCGGCGGCGCACGACCACGGGCTCGTCGCGGCCGACGGCAGCGGATGGCGCGTCGTGGGCGACCCGGCACCGGCGGAGCAGTTGCGCCGGCTCGCCCGCCGTCACCCGGATCTCGCCGTGGAACTCACCCTGCTGGGCACCTGCGGCACGCACCTGCCCGACGTCCTGCGCGGCCGCACCGACCCGGCGGACGTCGTCCTGGCGGCGACCAACCGGCCACTGCTGGAGGAGCTGCACGCCGGGGGCGCCCTGACCCGCTCCGGCACCCGGGCCGTCCGGACGGCACTGCAATCCGCCGTCGCCGACTGGCCGGCGGGCCGGGTCCTGCGCGTCCTGGAGATCGGCGCGGGCAGCGGCGGGACCACCGCCTCCCTCCTGCCGCTCCTGCCCTCCGAACGCACCCAGTACCTGTGCACCGACCGCAGCGACGAACACGTCCTGCGCCTGCAACGCCGCTTCCCCGGCCACGACTTCGTCACCTGCCGGGTGCTGGACCTCGACCGCGACCCGGCGGAACAGGGGCTGCCCGAAGCCGGCTTCGACCTCGTCGTCGCCGGGCACGCGCTGCACACCGCGAAGGACCTGCGCAGCGCCCTGGCCCGAATCCGCTCCCTGCTCGCGGACGGCGGCCACCTCCTCGCCGCCGAGTCCCACGACCCGGCCGTCTGGGCCCTGCTGTCCGGTCTGCTGCCCGGCTACTGGGAACAGGACGACACCGGGCTGCGCCCCACCGGCCCGCTGCTGCCTGCCGAGAAGTGGACCGCCCTCCTCGCGGAGACGGGATTCACCGGCCCCGTCGCCGTGGCGGACGGCGCCTCGTCGCTGCTGCTCGCGCAGCGCCCCCCGCGCGACGAACCCGTGGCGGAGGACAACTCCCGGCCGCCGCAGGGCACATGGATCATCGCCTCGGAATCCGCGGAATCCCCGGAGGACGACCTGGCCGAGGCCCTGGCGCGACGGCTCGGCGCCCGCCGGACCCCGCTCGGCACCGACACCGACGCCTGGTCGGCGCTGCTCGATGAACACCCCGGCGAGCGCGGGCTGGTCCTGTTCCTCGGCCAGGAGGAGGAACACCGCTCCCGGCACCTGGACACCGACCGCGCGGTGCGCCGCCTGTCCGTCCTGCGCGCCGTGGTCACCGCCGCCGCACTGCGCGGCGACGTGACCCTGTGGCTCGTCACCCCGCCGACCGGCGCGCTGCCCGCTCCCGAGCGGCCGCTGGCCCCGGAGGCCGCGACCGTATGGGGCGCGGCACGCTGCCTGGGCGCCGAACACCCGCAACTGCCCGTCCGCCGCATCGCCATGGAGCGCAGTGACCGGGCCGGGGCCGACGCCGCCCGGCTCACGGCGGAGCTGGCCGACCCCACCGCCGAGGACGAGATTCTGCTCACTCCCGCCGGACGCTTCGTCCCGCGCGTCCATGCCCGGCCCGCCGGTGCCTCCGGGGTGCCGGCGCCCCGCGACGCCTGCTACGCGCTGCGCCTGCACGACCCGGGCCGCTCCTACCGGGTGGCCTGGGAACCCGCCGAGATGCCGCGGCCGGGACCGGAGGAGGTGCTCGTCTCCGTCCAGGCCGCCGCCCTGAACTACCGGGACGTGCTGCAGGCCCTCGACATGATCCCGCTGGGCACCGCGCAGCACGGCACCGCCCCCGGCACGGGGCACGGCCTGGGCCTGGAGTGCGCCGGATACGTGACCGCCGTCGGTTCACGCGTGACCGGCTTCGCGGTCGGCGACCGCGTCTTCGGCTTCGGCGCCGACATGCTCGGCTCCCACGCGACCGTCCAGCAGTCGCTGACCGGCCACATCCCCGACGGCATGGACTTCCCAGCGGCGACCACGCTGCCGGGCGTCTACCTCACCGTCCACCACGCCCTGCACCGGCTGGCCCGGCTGGCCCCCGGTGAGACCGTCCTGGTGCACGGGGCGGCGGGCGGCGTCGGCCTGGCCACCCTGCAGTACGTCGCACACGCCGGGGCCCGCGTCATCGCCACCGCCGGCACCCCCGCCAAACGCGACCTGCTGCGTCTGCTGGGCGTCGAGCACGTCCTGGACTCCCGCTCCCTGGACTTCGCCCACCAGGTGAAGGAACTCACCGACGGCCAGGGCGTGGACGTCGTCCTCAACTCGCTGGCGGGCGAGGCGATCGGCCGCGGACTGGAGGCGCTGCGCAGCGGGGGCCGCTTCATCGAGCTGGGCAAGCGCGACCTGTTCCAGGGCAGCCGGCTGTCCCTGCGCCCGTTCCTGAACAACCTCACGCTCTCGGCGGTCGGCGACATCCACGAACTCCTCACCCACCACCCGGACATCGCCGGCGAAGAGGGACCGGAGATCGCCCGACGGGTGCACGAGGGCGTCTACGGGCCGATCCTGCACCACGTCTACCCGGCCGAGCGGATCGCCGACGCCTTCCGGGCCCTGCAGCACTCCCGCCACATCGGCAAGGTCGTCATCCGCCTCGACTCCCCGCCCCGCCTGGCACACCACCCCACACCGCCCGCCCTCCGGCCCGGGGCCGCCTACCTCGTCACCGGGGGCCTGGGCGGCTTCGGCGCGGCCACCGCCCGCCTCCTGGTCCGCTACGGTGCCCGTCGGCTGGCGCTGACCGGCAGACGCGGCGCGGACGGCCCCGAAGCCCCGGCGCTGCTCCATGAGTTGCGCGCCCAGGGTGTGCACGTCACCGCGCACGCCGCGGACGCCGCCGACCCCGCGGCGATGCGCGCCGTCCTCGACGCCGTCGACACCCGCGAGCACCCGCTGCGCGGGGTCGTGCACGCGGCAGCGGTGTTCGACGACGGCCCCCTGATGGACCTCGACGACGAGCGGCTGCGGCGCGTACTGGCCCCCAAGGCGGCCGGCGCGGCCGTGCTGGACGAGCTGACCCGCGACCGCGACCTGGACCTGTTCTGGCTCGCGTCCTCGGTCACCGCACTGACCGGCAACCTCCACCAGAGCCACTACGTCGCCGCCAACATCTACCTCGAAGCCCTGGCCCGCTCCCGGCGCCGCGCGGGTCTGCCCGCGCTCGCCGTGGGCTGGGGCCCGGTCGCCGACACCGGCCACGCCGCGCGCCACGACATGAACGGCTACCTGACGGCGCTCGGCCTGCCGCCCGTACCGGCCGAGGACCTCCTGCGCCTGCTGGACGGACTGCCGCCCGGCGACGACGTGGCCGTCCTCGCCGAGATCGACTGGCACCGGGCCTGGCAACTGGTCCCCGCCGCCGCCCGCTTCTCCACCGTCCTGCCGAAGGACCGCGACACCCGCGCGCAGGACGACGACCTCGCACGGCAACTGGCCGCGGCCACCCCCGAGTCCGCGCTCGCGCTCGTCACCGACCTTCTCACCCGGTCGCTGGCGGACGTCCTGCAGACGACCCCGGACCGGCTGCCGCTGGACCGCCCCCTGCCGGACCTGGGCGTGGACTCCCTCATGGGGGCCGAGCTCATGGGCGTCCTGCAGCAACGGCTGGGCTGCAACCTGCCCGTGCTGGAGATCGTCAACAGCACGTCCATCGGCGACCTGGCCCGCCGGTGCCTGAACTGGCTGACCTGACACGTCGGCTGCCGCCGGAGAAACCGTCCGGCGGCGGCCCGTATCCCCGGAGCGGTTCCCATGCGCAGTCGCCGCGGCATCCCCGTCCCCATGGCGGACGGCACCACCCTGCCCACGGACCACTACCGCCCTTCCGGCGGCGGGCCGGGGCCGACCGTGCTCGTACGGTCCCCCGTCGGCCGCATTCCCATGGGGCTGCTCTACGGGCAGTACTTCAGCAGGCACGGCTTTCACGTGGTCGTCCAGGAGACCCGGGACGCCCTCCACGTCACCGGCTCCTGGCAGGGCCCCGAGGGCGAACGCGAGGACGGCCTGGCCACCGTGGACTGGCTGTGGCAACAGCCCTGGTTCGACGGCACGTTCGTGATGCACGGGTCCAGTGCCACGGGTCACACGCAGTGGACGCTGGCCCACGGCGTGCCCGAGTGCCGGGCGATGTCGGTGCAGATCTGCGCCGCCGACCTGTCCCAGGCCGTCTTCCCCGGCGGGGCCTTCGCGCTGGAGTCCGCCCTCTTCTGGTGCGTCAGCCGCGACCATGCACGGCTGGCCACGCTGCCCCACCGGGTGCGGCGCGCCCTGGCCTCGGGTCGCCCGCTCGACGAGCTCGACACCGTTGCCGGCGGCAAGCCCGTCCCCGCCTACCAGGAACTGCTGGACAGCCAGGACCCCGGCAGCCCCTTGCGTACCCGGCTCGACGCCCGCCATCTCGTCGACGCCGCCACCGTGCCCGTCCACATGATGGCGGGCTGGCACGACGTCTTCCTGCCGGGGCAACTGCAGGACTACGGGGCCCTGCGCGCCGCCGGGCAGCAGCCGTACCTGACCATCGGCCCCTGGTCCCACTGCGACCGGCGGATGCTGCCCACGGCACTGCGCGAGGCCCTCGAGTTCTTCCGCTCGCACCTGACGCCGGGCGCACGCCCGCTGCGCCCGTCGCCGGTGCGGCTGCACGTCACCGGGGCCCGGCAGTGGCGTACGTACCCCGACTGGCCGCCGCCGCCCGCGGTGCAGCCCCGGCCCTGGTACCTGCTGCCCGGCGGCGGCCTCGGCGCGCTCCCGCCCCGGGGCCCCGAGCAGCCGTCCCGCTACCGCTACGACCCGGCCGACCCCACCCCCGTGCCCCGGGGGCCGGTCGTCTTCGGTGACTCACGGCCCGAGGACTGCCGGCCGCTGGAGGACCGGCCCGACATCCTCGTCTTCACCAGCGACCCGCTGCCCGGCCCCCTGGAGGTCATCGGCCCGGTCACGGCGGAGGTGTTCCTGCGCTCGTCGCGCGAGCACACCGACTGCGGGGTCCGGCTGTGCGACGTGCACCCCGACGGCGCCTCGGTCAACGTCTGCGAGGGCGTCCGCCGGCTGACCCCCGACGGCCAGGGGCCCGCCGACGCCGACGGGGTGCGCCGGGTGTCCGTGGAACTGTGGCCCGTCGCGCACCGTTTCGCGGCCGGCCACCGGTTGCGCGTGCACCTGTGCAGCGGCGGTCACCCGCGCATCGCACGGCACAGCGGCGGCGTGGGCCTGCGGGACGGCGGGGGAGTGCTGCTCCCCGCCGAGCAGGAGATCTTCCACGACGCCGAGCGGCCCACCGCGATCCGCCTTCCCCTGCGGCCTGTTGCCCATGACCGCGGGGAGACGGCCGAGGCGGCGGATCACGCGGACGAGCTCCCGCAGTGGGCGGCCGACTTCACGTTGCCGACCGCCGCCGGCCCGGCCACGGAACTGTGGTGACCGCACGGCGGGTTCCACGTGCCCCGGTTTTGAATTCGCCGATCCGATCGGCGGCGTATAAGTGTCCACACTCCTTCGACAGCCCGGGAGCTGCCGTGCCGTACCCGCACCGCCCGTTCGACCGCACACCGCGCTCTGCACGCACGCGGCTGCGCCTTTCGCGGCGGGCCGCCGCCGCGGCCGGAGCACTCGTCCTCCTCGGCAGCGTGCCGCCGGCGCCGTCCCTCGCCGCCCAACGACCGGTGCGCTACGTGGCGTTGGGCGACTCGGTCGCCTCCGGAGCCGGCGTACCCCCCGTCGACGACCTCTGGTGCGTGCGCTCGGCCAACAACTACCCGCACTTCGTCGCCCGCGCCCTGCACCCCGCCGCCTTCACCGACGCGACCTGCAGCGCCGCCAGGACCAGCCACATGGAGTCCCAGCTCGCGAGCCTCTCCCGGGGCACCACCCTGGTCACCCTCACCATCGGCTACAACGACGCGTTCTCGCTCGGCCTGGAGCGCTGCACCATCGTCGGGGCGGTCGCCGGGCAGGGGTCGCCCTGCCGGACCAGCTACCAGCGGTTGGGCCGGGACACCTTCCAGGACGAGATCGATGCCACCGGGCCGAAGACCGCCGCCGTCCTGCGCGCGATCCGCCGACGGGCCCCGCACGCCCGTGTTCTCCTGGTGGGCTACCTGAAGGTGATCCCCCGGGGCAGGCGAACGTGCAGGCCGGGCGAGATGTTCACCGAGGGGGACCGGCGCTACGTCGCTCACGCCGAGGACCGGTTGAACACGGTTCTGGCCCGCGCGGCCCGATCCGCGGGAGCCGTCTTCGTCGACATGCACCCTGCCAGCACCGGGCACGACGTGTGCGCCCCGGACGGAGCCCGCTGGAGCGAAGGGCTTCTGCCCTCCCGGGCCGCGCTGCCCTTCCATCCCAACCTGGCCGGGGAGCGCGCCATGGCACGCGAGGCGCTCGGCCACCTGTAGTGCGGGGCGGCGGCGCCGACTCCGGATGTCCGTTTGGGTCTGCCTGAAATCCGTTTGTGTTTACTTTGTGGGCGGCCGGGCGTAGTGTGGCCGTGAAACCACAGGTTCGGGCACGGAACGGACACCAACGCTGATGTATGCACCGGAGCGCCAGCAGGAGATCCTGCGGCTCGCCCGTGAGAGCGGGCGGGTGGATGTGCTGTCCCTCGCCGACGTGTTCCAGGTCACCGCCGAGACGGTGCGGCGCGATCTGAAGGCCCTGGACCGCGCCGGTCTGGTGCGCAGGGTGCACGGCGGCGCCATCCCGGCCGGCCGGCTGGACTTCGAGCCGGACCTCGCCGAGCGGGGCGCCGTCGCCGCCGAGGAGAAGCAGCGCATCGCCCGCGCCGCGCTGGCCGAACTGCCCGGCGACAGGGGCAGCGCGATCCTGGACGCCGGTACGACGTGCGCCGGGCTCGCCGCCGGGATTCCGCCGGAGGCCGAGCTGACCGTCGTCACGCACGGCCTGCCGGTCGCCGCCCGGCTGGCCGACTGCCCCGGGCTCACCCTGCACTTCGTCGGCGGCCGGATCCGGCACCGTACGCGCGCAGCGGTCGACGACTGGGCCCTGCGCGCCTACCGGGAGATCAATGCCGACGTGCTGTTCCTCGCCACCAACGGCTTCTCCCTCGAAGGCGGTCTGACCACCCCGGACCTCGCGGAGGCCGCGGTCAAGCGGGCGATGGTCGCCGCCGCCCGCCGGGTCGTCCTCCTTGCCGACTCCGCCAAGTACGGGCAGCAGCACTTCGCCCGCTTCGGCGAACTGTCGGACGTGGACCTGCTCATCACCGACACCGGGCTGAGTCCCGACGACGCCCTCGCCATCGAGCGCGCGGGCACGGAAGTAGTGCGCGCATGATCCTCACCGTCACCCCGAACCCGAGCCTGGACCGTACGTACGAGATCCCGGCGCTGGACCGCGGGGCCGTGCTCCGGGCCACCGCCGACCGGATCGACCCGGGCGGCAAGGGCGTCAACGTCTCGCGGGCCGTTGCCGCGGCCGGACACCGCACCCTCGCGGTGATGCCGCTGGGCGGCCCCGCGGGCGCCGCGCTGGCCGGGCTGCTGGGCGCCGAGGGCATCGAGGTGGCGGGCGTGCCGTTGGCCGGCCAGACCCGTTCCAACATCTCGGCCGTCGAACCCGACGGCACCCTCACGAAGATCAACGCGACCGGGCCGGAGCTGACCGCCGCCGAGTCGGAGGCGCTGCTGACGGCGGTCGGCGAGCGTTCCGAAGGCGCCGACTGGGTCGCCTGCTGCGGCAGTCTGCCGCGCGGCCTGCCGCCCGGGTGGTACGCCGAACTCGTCGCACGGGCGCACCGGGCGGGCGCCCGTATCGCCCTGGACACCTCCGGCCCGTCGCTGACCGCGGCGCTGCGCGAACGCCCGGACGTCGTGAAGCCGAACGCCGAGGAGCTGGCGCAGGCGGTCGGACGCCCGCTCGTGACCCTCGGCGACGTGGTCAAGGCCGCCGAGGAACTGCGCGCGTCGGGCGCCCGGGCCGTGCTGGCCTCGCTGGGCGCCGACGGGCAGTTGCTGGTCGACGGCGACGGCGCGTACTTCGGCAGCGCCCCCGTCGCCGCCGTCCGCAGCAACGTCGGTGCGGGCGACGCCTCGCTGGCCGGTTTCCTCGTGGCCGGCGGTACGGGCGTACGGGCACTGGCCACGGCGGTCGCCTACGGAGCAGCCGCCGTCCAGCTGCCGGGCAGCCTGATGCCGGCACCGGCGGATCTGGTGCCGATGGCGGTCACCACGACCGACGACGTCCCCCTCGCCCGCCCGCTGACGGAACCGGTCTCATGACCGCCACCTTCCCGCACACCGGGCCCGGTTGACCCGACCGGCCCACCCGATCCCCTGCCACCCTCTGTCCCACCCTCACCGCCCCCGTGGCGGTACCGCGCGCAAGGGAGCCCGCGATGAGTGAGTTGATCACCGCGGAACTGGTCGACCTCGGCCTGTCCGCAGAAACGAAGGAAGCCGCCGCCCGGTCGCTGGCCGAGCGCATGGCCGCGCTCGGCCGCGTCACCGACCTGGACGGTTTCCTCGCGGACGTGGCCGCGCGCGAGGCCCAGATGCCGACCGGCCTGGACGGCGGTATCGGCATCCCGCACTGCCGCAGCGCGCACGTCACGGAGCCGACGCTGGCCTTCGGGCGCAGCGCCTCCGGTATCGACTTCGGGGCGCCGGACGGCCCGGCCGATCTGATCTTCCTGATCGCGGCACCCATGGGCGGCGACGCGGACCACCTGACGATCCTGTCGTCGCTCGCCCGTCACTTGATGGACGAGGCGTTCACCGGCGCGCTGCGCTCGGCGACCGAGCCGGGGCGGGCCGCCGCCCTGATCCGCGGTGGCGAACCGGCGACACCGGTACCGGAGCCGGCCCCCGCCACGCTCCCCTTCCGCATCGTCGCCGTCACCTCCTGCCCCACCGGCATCGCGCACACCTATATGGCCGCCGAGTCGCTGGAGAAGGCGGGCAAGGCCGCCGGCGTCGTGGTGAGCGTCGAGACACAGGGCTCGGCCGGGTTCAAGCGGCTCGACCCGCAGGTCGTCGCGGACGCGGACGGCGTGATCCTCGCGCACGACGTCGAGGTACGGGAGAAGGAGCGGTTCGCCGGCAAACCGATCGTCGACGTCGGGGTGAAGACGGGTATCAACCGCCCCGCCGAACTCATCACCGAGGTACGCGAGAAGGCCGGGCGCGGCGACGCGAGTGCCCCGGCGCGCACCACCGCACCGATGGACAAGGACAGCGACGAGGCCGACGGCTTCGGCACCCGGCTGCGCAAGTGGCTGATGACCGGCGTCAGTTACATGGTGCCGTTCGTCGCCGCCGGCGGTCTGCTCATCGCCCTCGCCTTCGCCATCGGCGGCTACACGATCGACAAGGCGCCGTCCGTCGCCGAGCACTTCGTCTGGACGGAGTCCACGAGCTGGGCGGCCCTGTTCTTCCAGGTCGGCGGTGTCGCGTTCGGCTTCCTCGTCCCGGTCCTGGCCGGGTTCATCGCGTACGGCATGGCCGACCGGCCCGGTTTGGTCCCGGGCTTCGTCGGCGGCGCCGTCGCGCTCACCATCAACGCTGGCTTCCTCGGCGGCCTGATCGCCGGTCTCCTGGCGGGCGCGGTGGTGATGGCGATCCAGCGGGTCGGCATCCCCCCGGTGCTGCGCGGCATCATGCCGGTCGTCGTGATCCCGCTGGTCTCCTCGGCCGTCGTCGGCTTCCTGATGTTCCTGGTGGTCGGCAAGCCGGTCGCCGCGCTCCAGAAGGCCTTGACCGACTGGCTGTCCGGCCTCTCCGGTGCCAACGCGATCATCCTGGGCGCCGTCCTCGGCCTGATGATGTGCTTCGACCTCGGCGGCCCGTTGAACAAGGTCGCCTACGCATTCGCCGTCGGCGGCCTTGCCCACCCCAACGAGGGCAGCCTGAAGGTGATGGCCGCGGTCATGGCGGCCGGCATGGTCCCGCCGCTGGCGATGGCGCTGGCCACGACCGTGCGCGGCCGGCTCTTCACCAGGACCGAGCGGGAGAACGGCAAGGCGGCCTGGGTGCTCGGCGCCTCCTTCATCACCGAGGGCGCGATCCCCTTCGCCGCCGCCGACCCCCTGCGGGTCATCCCCTCCGCGATGGCGGGCGGTGCGGTCACCGGCGCTCTGTCCATGGCCTTCGGCTGCAGCCTGCGCGCCCCGCACGGCGGCATCTTCGTGGTCCCGCTGATCGGCCAGCCGCTGCTCTACCTGCTGGCCGTCGCGTCCGGTACGGCCGTCACAGCAGCCCTGGTGATCCTCCTGAAGGGCCTCCGCACAACGCGCGAGACCCCTGCCACCCGGCCCGGCGAAGCGAAGGCGACCGTCGCGGCCGGCTGAGGAGGCGACCGCATATTGGTTTGCCGCCGGCCGGTCCGGCCGGATAGGAAGCTCGCATGCTAAGAGGCAGCAAGGTCGGGCTCAGGGCCCGGCACGAGGACGACGTCCCGATCCTGCGGACCGGGCTCTACGACGACGTGGTCAACTCCTCGCGGGCCGAAGGCGGACCGTGGCGGCCGGTCATGCCCGGCTCGAAGGACCAGCGGCTCGTGGTGGACGAAACGGACCAGCGGACCGTCCGGTTCTCCGTGGTGGAGCTGGAAGGCGGCACGCTGCTCGGCGACGCGACACTGTGGCGCATAGACACCCACAACCGGTCCGCGCACATCGGGCTGGGGCTGCTGCCGTCCGCCCGCGGCAAGGGCTACGGCACCGACGCGGTCGCGGTGCTGTGCCACTACGGTTTCATCGTGCGAGGCCTGCAGCGGCTGCAGATCGAGACGCTGTCGGACAACGCCGCGATGCTGCGCTCCGCCGAGCGCAACGGCTTCGTCCGCGAAGGCGTGCTGCGCTCCGCGGCCTGGGTGATGGGCGAGTTCCTGGACGAGGTGCTGCTCGGGCTCCTCGCCCAGGAGTGGAAGCGGGACTCGGCCGAGACGACCGCTTGATACCGCTACGCGTCCCGGCCGGCTTCCCGGGCCGCACGCTCCAGTCGGTTTCGATGGTTCTCCCACCACGCCGAGTCGCCCGGCGCCATGCTGTCGTTGCCCTTGCTCATCCCGACGGCACCGTCTATGAGCTCCCGGACGATATCGGCGTGCCCCGCGTGCCGGTGCGTGTCGGCAATCACGCGCACCACGGCATGATGCAGCGTCACCTCGTCCCTGCCGTCGGGCCACCACGGCACCTTGCCGATCGTGTCCAGTGCCAGCGCGTCGATCGTCGCGTCCGCGTGCGCCCACGCGCGGCGGTAGAGCTCCACGATGTGCTCGCGCGACTCGTCGGCGGTGACCCACAGGTCCGCGTTGGGCTCGGCGCCGTCCTCGAGCCAGGGCAACGGCTCGGCGGACGGCCGTCCGAACGTGTCGCCGAGGTAGCCCAGTTCCACGCCAGCCACGTGTTTCACCAGGCCCAGGAGGTTGGTTCCGGTCGGTGTCAGCGGGCGGCGGATGTCGTACTCCGAAAGCCCTTCGAGCTTCCACAGCAGGGCATCGCGGGCGGACTGCAGGTAGGCGCGAAGGTCGGCTTTGGGGTCGGATGCGATCATGGGGACAGTCTGCCGCTCGTGCGGGGGCCTGTCCGGCGGATCTTCGCTCGTGGGTGCTGTGCGCCCCGTAAGGGGTGCGGGGCTGTTGACATATGCGGCTCCGCCGCGTGGGCGCGACCAGCCACCGACGGCCTGCAGCCGACGCACTACCTCCGGGGTCCGGGGCGAAGCCCCTGGGGGCACCCCCAGCGGTAGCTGGGGGACCTCGGCTGCGGGCGCGTCGTGGCTGGTCGCGCCCACGCGGCGGAGCCGTTGGGGGTACCTCCCAGCGGTAGCTGGGGGAGTAACAGTCCCGCGCCCCTTACGGGGCGCTGCGGTGCCGCGCGACGAAGATCCGCCGGACACGGCCTACAGGCAGGCCGGGCTTCGAGCGCTCAGGCCACCTCGGGCAACCGCTCCACCGCCGCATCGATCCGAGCGAGAGTCCGCTCGCGCCCCAGAACCGCCACCGATTCGAACAGCGGCAGACCCACCGTACGGCCGGTCACGGCGACGCGCACCGGAGCCTGTGCCTTGCCCAGCTTCAGGCCGTGCTCCGTCGCCGCGGCCTCCAGTCCCGCCTTGAGCCCGTCGGCTGTCCAGTCGCACGAACTCCACCGGCTGCGCACCGACATCAGCACCTCGCGTGCCCCTGTCTTCATGGCTTTGGCCCACGATGCCTCGTCCTGCGGCGGGGTCTCCAGGAACAGCCAGTCCACGTACTTCGTGATCTCCGACAGCACCGTCAGCCGCGTCTGCGCCAGGCCGGCCACGGCCGCGAACACCGACTCGTCGAACTGCTCGGGAGCCCACGGCGCATACGGTGCCCGAAGCCACCGGCGGCACTCGGCGACGAACCGCTCCGGCGGCAGCGCGCGGAGGTACTCGCCGTTGAAGGCGGACAGCTTCTTCACGTCGAAGAACGCCGAGCCCTTGGTCACGTCCTCCAGGCGGAACAGCTTCTCCAGCTCCTCGTAGGGCCGGATCTCCACGTCGTCGCCCGGTCCCCAGCCAAGGAGCATCAGGTAGTTGACCATCGCCTCCGGCAGGTAGCCCTCGGCGAGGTAGTCCTCCAGCGCCACCTTGTCACGGCGCTTGGACAGCTTCTGCCGCTTCTCGTTGACGATCACGGGAAGGTGCGCCCACACGGGCGGACCGGCTCCCAGGGCGTTCCACAGGAGCTGCTGCTTCGGGGTGTTGGACAGGTGCTCCTCGCCGCGGACGACGTGCGTGATGCCCTCGCGGATGTCGTCCACGGCGTTGGCCAGCACGAAGACCGGCGACCCGTCGCCCCGTGCGATCACGAAGTCCTCGAGCGACGCGTTGGGGAACTCCGTCCGCCCGCGGACGACGTCGTCGACGACCGTCGCCCCGTCGTCCGGAGTGCGGAAACGCAACGCGCGGCCCTCCCGGTACTCCAGGCCCCGCTCGCGGCAGAAGCCGTCGTACCCGAGGTGCTGCGATCCGGTCCGGTCGACCAGGTCCTCGCGCCGGCAGTCGCAGTAGTAGGCCTTGCCCTCGGCGTGCAACCGCAGGGCGGACTCGCGCTGTGCTTCGGCGTGGTGCGACTGGAAGTTCGGCCCTTCGAAGGCGGGGTCGTCCTTGCTGATGCCGATCGCCGTCAAGGCGTTGATGATGCCGTTCACCCACTCGGGGCGGTTGCGTTCGGCATCCGTGTCCTCGATCCGCAGAACGAACGCGCCCTGCTGCTGTCGTGCGAGAGCCCAGTTGAACAGGGCGGAACGGGCGCCGCCCACATGGAACATGCCCGTGGGCGAGGGGGCGAAGCGAACACGGATGGCGTGGGACATGTCCCAAGAGTACTGGGGTGCGGACGGCGGGGGAGGGGCCCACGCCAGGCCGCGCCGGTTCACGGTGCTCTCCGTGAACGCCTGCGTGCCGTCGGACTGTTCGGCCCGTCCTGGCCGTGCGGCGGGAGGCGGAAGCCGACCTCCGCGCCGCCGTCGTGCGCGGTGGTGGCGAAGGCGGTTCCGGCATCGGCCGTGATGATGTCGTGCACGATGGCCAGACCGAGGCCGGAGCCGGGCGTCGCCTGAGTCCGGGGGCCGCGGTGGAAGCGGTCGAAGACGGCGTGCCGCTCGCTCGGCGCGATGCCCGGTCCCTGATCCCGTACGGCCAGCGTGCCCCAGCCGATGTGCACGGCGACCGGGATGCCCTCTCCCCGGTGTTCCTCGGGTGCGGGCACAACACTGCCGGGCGCACTTTGCAGGCACGGCAGAGCGACGGCAATGGCGTGTAAGAACAGGGGCGGTGCGGCAGAGGTCGTCCCGGTCGGCGGACTCCATGACCTGCATGGTTGACATGTCAACCATGCAGTCCGTAGCGTCAGGGTTGACACGTCAACCCAACAGAAGGGGACACCCGTGAACCGCAAGCACCGCCGCATGGCCCTCGGCCTCGGGGCGACCGCCGCACTGTCCACCGCGATGCTGACGCTCACCCCGGTCGTGGCCCAGGCGGACGCCCCGGCAGGCGCAGGACGCGCGCCCGTCCGCGCCGCCGCGGCTCGGACCGCCGTGCCGGACTTCGCCGACAAGACCCTGCGCATCTCCTACGACAACGGCTACAAGTTCGAGCTGCGCTTCGAGGGCGCGGACACCGCCCACTGGAAGGTGCTCGCCGGCCAGGACCCGGCCGAGGGCACGGTGAAGGTCGAGCACCGTGAGCAGTCCCCGGGCGTCTACCGGCTGACGTGGACCGAGGCCGACGGCACGACCGTCGAGCAGGTGCAGGACTGGAACAAGAAGACGGTGACGGCCGTCATCGAGTTCGAGCAGGATGGTGCCGAGCAGCGCCTGGATCTCAAGGGCACTTTCGACATCACGTGCTGAAGGGCCTGTACGCCCGCACCCGCGTCCCGGTCCGGTCCGGCCCACTCGTTAAGGTTGGCCGACGTGGATGAACCGAACTGGCTGGACCGGGACGAGGCCCGCGCCTGGCGCGGCTACGTCGCGATGAGCGAGATGCTGGAGGCGCGGCTGAGCCAGGACCTGCGCAAGGTGGGCCTGTCGAGCGCCGACTACACCGTGCTCGTCCTGCTCTCCGAGGCCCCCGGTCGGCGGCTGGGCCTGAGCGAACTGGGCGCCGAGGCCCAGTGGTCCAAGAGCCGGGTCTCCCACCAGATCCGCCGCATGCAGGAGCGTGGCCTGGTGGTGCGGGCGGACGACGCGGACGACCCCCGTCGCACCCACGCCGTCCTCACCGACACGGGGGCCGCGGCGCTGCGTGCTGCTGCCCCCGTCCACGTGAACGGCGTCCGACGCTATCTGCTGGACCACCTCACACCGCAGCAGCAGGCCAGCCTGGTCGATATCGCCCTCAGCGTCCTGCCGCACCTGAGCCCGGCACCATTGCCTCCCGACCTGCGGGCCGACGACCGGCCCGAGGCGCCGCCGGGGGCCGCGGGGCAGGCCGCTACAGGTTGACGCCGCCGGTGACGTCGATCTTGGTGCCGGTGATCCAGCGGGCGTCGTCGGAGGCCAGGAAGGCGACCGCGTCGGCGATGTCCGGGACTTGGCCGATCCGGCCGAGGGCGGTCAGGCCGATGTTGCGCTCCAGGTTCGCCGGGTCGGCCAGCGCTTCGGCGGTCATGTCGGTGCGGGTGTATCCGACGGCGACGGAGTTCACGGTGATGCCGCGGGGGCCGAGGTGCTTGGCCAGGGTGTGGCTGAACACTTCGAGTGCGCCCTTGGTGAGCGGATATCCGATGCCGTGGAGGGAGGCGATACGGGTGGAGACGGACGAGATGTTGATGATCCGGCCACCGTCGCGCAGCCGTGGCAGCAGCCGCTGGGTGAGGAAGAACGGTGCTTTGACGTTGACCGCGATCATCCGGTCGAACTCCTCGGGGGTGAGAACCTCGATCGGTCGCCCCATGAGGTTGAGCCCCGCGTTGTGAACCAGGATGTCGATCGCCGGTTCCCCGTGTGCGCGCAGTCCGGCCTCCAGTCCGGCCATGAGTGTGTCCACGTCGTCGGGAACGCCCAGTTCGGCGCCCACGACGAACGCCCGGCCACCGGCCTCGGTGATGGTCGCGGCGGTTTCCTCGGCCGCCGCCTCGTTACTGCCGTAGTGCACGGCCACCAGAGCGCCGTCCCGGGCCAGGCGTTCGACGATGCCTCGCCCGATGCCCCGGCTGCTGCCGGTGACCAGCGCGACCTTTCCGCTGAGGTTTCCCATGTTCACTCCTTGGCCGTGTTCCGCAGGGCCCTCCCCACTCACTCAGGTAAGGCTAGCCTCAGTTGAGCTTCGGTGCGACGGGAAAGCAGCCGAGGCCGCCCCGACTCCGGGGCGGCCTCGGCTCGTTCAACGACGCACGTCAGTCGATGGTGTAGCTGTACGGGACCGCCGCCAGCACCGAACCGGTGGTGCCCAGCTGGTTGTTGGCGGTGGTGATCGCGCTCGGCGCGGTCACCAGGTACAGCACACCGTGCACGGTGCTGCCTTTCTCGCCGTGCGGGGTGATGGTGACCTGGAGCGAACCGGTGGCGCCCGGCTGGACGGTGACCGGGGCGAGCGCCGGGGCCGAGGCGTTCACCGCGGCCGTGAACGGGTCGTTGGTGCTGGACGCCAGCGCCGGGTCGAACGCCAGGGTGTGGGCGTCGGCGGTGATGGTCGACGTGCCCTCGGGAGCGCCGGCGGCCGGGAACGGGCCGATCTGCTGCACGTAGCTGCTCCAGAAGCCCGGGACCACCGGCTGCCGGGCGCTGCCGAAGTCCTTGACGACCGAGACGGCCGAACCGTCCTGCGCCTCCTTGAGGTCGCCGAACACGTCCGGCGACCCCGCGGTGCCGCTCAACTCCAGCTGCGCGGGCGTCGAGGAGGCCGCGACCGCGGTCAACCGGTCGGTGCCCGGCGGCACCAGGAAGCTCGGGGTGATCGAGCTCGGGTGCAGCGGCAGTGCGACGGTGGCCGAGGTGCCCTGCGGCACCAGCGGGACGTCCACCATCGTGTCGGTGAGACGGCCGTCGGCGTGGATCATCTGCGTGGCCGCGGTGTTGTTGGTGTAGGCCACCTGCAGCGTGGTGGGCTTGTCGGCCGCCAGCTTGGTTCCGGTGCTGTGGGGCAGGCCGGTGACGGTCGCCCGGTCCTGGTCGAGGCCGACGGTGCCCTGGAACGGCTGGGCCGACTCGGCGCCGCTGACCGGGTTGAGGACGTTCAGCACGAACCGCCAGCGCCCCGCCACCGGATGGATCGCGGTGGCCGACACGCCCTTCGTGGTGCCCGTGATGGCACCGGAGGCGTTGAGCAGTGCGTTGCTCTCGATGTCGATGGGCGTCCCGTCGGGGCTGATCAGCGCGCCCTGCACCAGCACGTTCGGGTCGCTGAGCGTCACCCCGGCGCGGATGTCGCGGTGGCCCCCGGTCACGTCGAAGGCGTAGGTGAAGGACTGCGCGGGCGAGACGTCACGGGCGTTGCCGCCGGTGATCGTGCCGGTGAAGCTGCCGCCCTCGCCGGAGAGCGGGACCAGGCTGCGCAGGATCACCGGAACACTGGTGGTGCGGCCGTTCGAACTGGCCACGGTGACCGACTCGGCGCTGTCCCCGCCGGTCTTCGGCGTGGTGAGGTGCACGTGCAGCGTGGTGCTCTGTCCCGGCGCCAGCCTGGTCACCTTCGGGCCGACCGCACCGTCCGGCACCGCGCGCTGGGTGGCGGTGTCCAGCAGCACCGGACCGGTGAAGCCGTTGCTGCCCTCGGGGGTGTAGAGGACCGCCGTCCATGTACCCGCGACCGGGTGCGGTACGTCCACGATGCCGAAGTTGGCGGAGACAGGGCCGCCCTGCGGACGGGTGTTGGTCTCCAGCCTGCCCGACGGGTCCAGCAGCGTCATCCGGACCACCGGGGTCACGGTGTTGGCGCCGGACTGCTGCGGCTTGCCCTGCCAGGCGATCGACGCGGCGAGCCGGTCGGCGCCCTGCGGCACGGTGAACTTCACCTCGTGGTGCACCCACGTCGCACCGTTCGTCGCATAGGCGAACTTCGGGTCGGCGGAGGAGTCCAGCGCCACCGTCTGCCGGGAGTTGGCCAGCGGCGCGAAGGTGCGGGTGGCACCGGTCACCGTCTGGGCGGTGTGGCCGGTGTTGACCACGGTGACGTCGGCGGTGTGGCCGGAGCCCGGCTTGCCGGAGATGTCCAGCTGGCCGGTGGTGACGGCAACGGTGTTGCTCTGCTGGGCGCCCGAGGAGCTGTGGTAGCCACGGGCGGCCTCCACGGCGGCCCGTGCGTCCAGCAGGCCGGCGCCCTGCTCCTGGGCGGGCAGGCCGAGGTCCTGGGCGGTACCGGTCAGGAGTGCCTTGACCAGCGCGGGAGCCGGCGACTGGCCGTGGTGGCCGTCCCGGTAGGCCTGGATCACCAGGGCCGCCGCTCCGGCGGTCAGCGGGGCGGACTGGCTGGTGCCGCCGAACGGCTGGATCGCGCTGCCGGTGCCGTTGTAGTTGGTGCACTCGGTGAACACGCTGATCTTGGGCGAGCACAGCGCCCAGTCCGCCTCACCGGGCGCGACCAGGTCCACGGTGCGGCCGGCCTGGGTGAAACCGCCGGAGGACAGCGCGGATATCCGGTTGTCCGACCAGGTGCCGTTGGAGAACTGCGAGGCCGCGTAACCGGTCTGCAGATAGCTCCGGTTGTCCGTCGAAGCACCCGTGGAGATCACATGCGGGTCGGTGGCCGGAGTGCCGATGGTGCCGTTGATGCCGGCATCACCGCTGGAGACGGTCACCGTCACACCGGCCGCGACCGCCGCGTCGTTGAACAGCGTGATGGTGTCGTGCGCACCGCTGTCCGGGGTGACGTTGCTGCCGAACGACTCGTTGAGCACATCGACGTGGGCGACCGAGACGGCGTAGTCGATGGACTGCAGAATCGCCGAGTTGGGGAGCGAGGTCAGGCCACCGGCCTTGAGTGCCACCAGCGAGGCATCGGGCGCGAAGCCCTTGATGCGGATGGTGCACCCGGCGGGCAGCGGATGGGTGGGATTGACGAACTTCGACAGGTCGTAGCTCTCCCGGCCCTGCGCGACCATCGCCGAGGCGTCGCCGAAGGCCTCCGCGGCACCGCTCGGCGCGTCCCAGCCGTCGCCCGTGAAGTCCTGGTGGTCGACGACCGCGTGTGTGCCGTCGGGGCGTATGAAGTCCGGGTTGTCGGGGTCCAGGCCGTCGGCTATGTAGGCGACCTTGACGCCCTTGCCGGTGGCGATCTGGTGGGCTCCGGGGTTGCCGGGGGTGCTCTCGACGTGCGTCGAGTACAGCGCCTCGGGCTCCAGCAGCGGCTTCGAGGGGTCACTGGGGCAAATCGCGTACGGGTTCTGGCCGTTGCCGTTGCCGTCGCCCTTGGCGTGGGGAGCGACGGCCTTCGGCCCCTTGGGACTGCCCGGAGCGCCTGGTGCGCCCGGTGCGCCCGGTGCGGTGGTGCTCGGCGGGCTCACCTTCACCGTCTCGTCCGGGACGACCGAGGCGACGGCCGGGTCGGCCGCCAGGGCTGCGCGCAGCGCCGGACCGACCGTGGCGGAGAAGGCGTTGCCGACCACGAAACTCTTGACATGCGTACCGCCGCCGGCCTTGACCTTCGCCAGCAGCGGGGCCTGCGCGGACGTGGCCTCCCGTTTCCGCGCTGCCAAGTGGCCGGCATCGGCCGGGGCGTTGGATATCTGGTCCTTGAGGACCACGATCACAGGTTGCGGCGCTCCGTTGTCGGAGAGCGCCTGAGCAGTCGGTGCAGGAGTCAACTCGGCGCCGTTCGCAGTGGTCCCGAAGGTCAGGGCCATGGATGCGGCAGCCAGAGTGACGCCTGCCAGCTGCGGTTTCCGCCAGCTGAACATCGACATCCTTTCGTCTGGATGAGACGCCAGGAGGCATGCCAGAGCCCACGTGTTCCGTTGCCGGACACGTGCGTGCTTCTGGAACGCTCGTCCCGACAAGCTCACGCATTTCAGCGCATCGTTGACTTCCCGACAAGGGGGCGAACGCGCGGATGTTCCCCGACCGGCTCCATGACGCGATCCGACCCGTATACGACCGTGGTGCTACAGGCGTGCGACGTGTTCAGTCCATGGTCTGACGGCCGGGAGCCACCCCTTTCGTAGCGGGGCGTCACACCCTGCGATTGCCGCTCAGCCGTTCACCGGCTCTGCCGAGTCGGTGCTGCAGCACGATCTGGACGCGATTCACGACCGGGGCGTTGGCGGGGTGCTGGGTGAGGTGCGGGACGGGCCGCAGCATCTGATCGCGCGAAGCGGGGTCGCAGATGTCGAGCCGGGAGTGATCCTGTCGTAGGGCGAGCCGTTCGGCGTGCAGTGCAGTCAGGCGGGACATACCAGGTCGTCGTGGACGCGGAGGAGGAGTTCGCGGGTGCGGGGACCGTCGTGCTCGGCCAGCATGACCGCCTGCCAACGGCCGAGGTAGAGCGTGCCGTTGGTGATGGGGATGTGCAGTTCGGGGTGAGTGGCGAGCATGGCGCGCAGGTGGGAGTGGCCGTTGTCCCGTTCGCCGTGATGGGACCGTTCTTCGGGTCCGCGGTGCTCGCCATGCGCATAGGGGTGGTGATCGCTGTGCGGCAGGAGACGTTCGAGAGCCCGGCCGGCGTCGTCCTCCAGGCCGGCTTCGGGCTCGTTGACGAGGAGGCCGCAGGTGGTGTGCCCGCAGTACAGGTGCACGGTTCCTTCGGTGATGCCGGTTTCGGTCACCAGCCGGTGCAGTTGTCCGGTCAGGTCCACGTTCTCCTCGGGGTGGTTGGTGGTCACCCGGAGGCGGGCCGTGAGTACGAGGTGGCTGCCGGGCGGCATGACTCGGCGGGAGATGATGTCGATGCCGGTACGCGGGACGGTGGTCATGGCACCTCCATGGCGGCGGTGATTCCTCGGGCGGACAACCGCACCATGCCCGTGCCGACTGTGCCTCGCCAACGGCAGTTCCGGCCTGGAAGGCAACACATCCGCGGTGGTCCGGTTTCCGGAAGCGTCCTTCTGGTTCGTCAACCCCTTAGGGACGGCTGCACATGACTTGAGCCCACACCTTCACGGTCTGGTTGCCGATGTTCGTTCCGTTCCAGACCCAGGCGTTGGGCTCGCCGAGGTAGGAGTCGCTGACGCGGATGGCGTAGGGCTGGGACGCCTTGCCGCCGCCACCGGTGGCGACCTCACCGGCCGGACATGCTGCGATAGTGCCGAAGCTTCCTCCCGGGGCAGCTTCCACGGGGTTGTCACTGAGGACCGGATGGGGACTGATGGCGCGCGGTGCGGCGTTCGCGGCCGCAGCGGCCGACGGTGTGACCACGCCCTGCGACGCCACCCCCACAGCCGCGGCCCCGGCGCCTGCCCCAACTGACACCGGGGCCGCACCCCTAGACCGGCACGCAGCCCGACATCGCGGTGCTCGCGGCGTTCGCACGCGACGAGGGCAAGCCGGTCGGCGCACTCATCGTCGACCCGCTGCCCGTCGTGCCGTGATGGTGACGGTCATGTGCTCGGACACGCTCCACCGGCCGTCGGTGTGACCGACGACGTAGCTGACCCGGACCCTGCCCGGCGCGGGCCAGGGGAGGTGGAAGAGGGTGCTTGCGCCCACCGCGGAGGTGGCGACGAGCCGGGTGTCGACCCGTGAGGTGCGCAGGCTTCCGGTGTCCCAGCGCAGGCGCACCTCGTCCCCGGCGGACATGTCCGCGTACGGGCCGACCCGTACGACGAGTCGTGTCGCGCCGGCGTGTGTGGTGATCGCGCCGTTCCTCGCCCCGTCCACCTCGGGTGGCGCGAGCGGCTGTGCGTCCATCCTTCAGGACCTCCTACGGACCGTCATCCATCCGCCGGACGGCGGCGGACCCAGCCCCGGGGCCATCGTTCCCCTCTCCGGCCGATCCGTACGCGCCCTGTTTGCCTTGAGTTCATGCTCTCTTCAGTGTGAGGCGGTGGTGCCGGCCTCCATGGCTCGTCTGCAAGTGGCGCCCACCGGGCGCGGATTGCGCGGACTGCCGCGATGTAGGGGGTCCCAGCAGTACTCGCCGAAAAAACAACGGAGTAGTCCCTGACCTGCGGGTACTCCCCGCTCCCCCTCAGATGCCGCTGCCAAGGGCGTTGACGCGGTTGGCGTACTCGCGGCGGGCCTTGCGCTGTGCCGGGATCACCGGGACGCCCTGGGCGCCGTCGAGGGGTTGGCAGTGGGCGAGGAGTCGGCGGTGGACCGCGGGCGCGGCGCGGACGCGCAGCGTGTAGCCCTGGCCGCGCCGTACGGTCACTCCCTGGTCGAGCGAGTCCCGCTCGGCGGGCTCCAGTTCGACCGCACGCAGGAAGTCGGGCGACCTTGCCTGGCATGTCGAGAGTGACCGGCAGCTCCGGGGCCGGGACGTCCTCCTGCTCGATGGCGGTGTGGTCGGGCATGAGGTCGGCGACGGCCGTGCGGATGGCGCCGCGGCTGACGCCGTGGTCGCGGGCGAGGGCGGCGATCGAGCGGCCCTCCAGGTAGGAGGTGCGGACGGTGTCGGTCTGCGCGGCCGGGACGGCAGGGCGGCGACCGCCCCTGCTGCCCTTGGCCTCGGCGGCACGCAGCCCGTCGTAGGTCAGTTCGCGCTGGAGGTCGCGTTGGAGTTCGCCGGCGGCGGCGAGGGTCTGCACCATGAACTTCACGGTGGACAGCAGCTCTCCGGTGCGCGGGTGGCGTGCGGTGAGGTCCATCGCGGAGAACGCGCCGTCGTGGATGCGCAGCGCGACCTGGTCGCGGTGGAGGACGTCGAGCACGTCGAGGATGTGGCCGGTGCCGCGCACGAGACGGAACATCCCGGAGATGTGCACAGTGTCGCCCGGCCGCGCGTACGTCAGCAGCTCGCTGAACTTCGGCCGCTGGAGCGGATGGAGGCGGCTAGGGCCTGTCCGATGGGTCAGCACGGGCCCATCGGACAGGCCCTAGAGGTACCGGCCTGCTCCTCGAAGACGACCGGGTCCTCGATCCCGGCCTCGTCCAGGACGAGGTTCTGCCGGGCGGTCGACTGCTGGTCGGTCGAGACCCGCTTGTAGACCAGGTTCGCCACCGAGGGCCCCTTCCGGACGGGACGGACGGTGCCGCCACCGGAGGCCGGTCAGCCCCGACGGCCTGCGCTGGCGGTTGCCGCGGTGCGTGGCCTCGGGGTCAGTGCCGCGCGCAGCGCCGGGGTGAGGATGTGGCGGGTCTCAGAGGGGGTGAGGGCGGCGGGGGTGGGGAGGGGGTTGAGGTAGCGGGTGTAGATGAGGCCGCCGAGGATCGTCACCACGGCCGTGGCGCGGGCGGTCGCGTCCCGGCCGCCGAGAAATTCAACAAGCCGGGCCAGCAGCTCGTGTTCCAGGTACTCGCGGATCACCTCGGCGGCCTCGTCGCCCTGGCCGGTGAGCTGCCGGAAGTCGGCGTCCTCCCACAGGTCCGTGACCGCGTCGATCAGGCGGTCGGGGAGGGTGGCCCGGTCGCCGCCGAGGACGGCGTCCACCGCCAGCGCGTTGGCGCACTGGAACTGCATCACCTCTGCGAACAGGCCCTTCTTCGAGCCGAAGTGGTACGCGATCAGCGCCGGGTCGACCCCGGCAGCCCCGGCCACCGTGCGCACGGTGGTGCGCCGGTAGCCGTGCTCCAGGAACAGCGCGCGGGCCGCTGAGACGATCGACTCGCGGGTCGGCGGGTTGCCGCGGGGGCGGCCCCGGGTGCGGGCGGGGGCAGGGGCGTCGTTATTCATCAGCGTTGAGCCTGCGTTGGGTGGTCGGCACAGTCAAGGGCGTTCCACGAACCACACGAAGGGATGACCCGACATCATGCGTATTGCAGTCTTCGGCGCCAACGGACCGACCGGCCGCCGTCTCACCGATCAGGCCCTCGCCGCCGGCCACGAGGTCGTCGCCGTAACCCGCCGCGCCGGCTCCCTCGCCGAGCGGCCCGGCCTCGCCGTGGCCGTCGCCGACGCCACCGACCCGTCGGCCGTCGCCGCCGTGATCGACGGCACCGACGCCGTCCTCTCCGCGCTGGGCGCGCGCTTCAGCAAGGACATCATCACCACTTACTCGGCGAGCGTCATGGCCATCACCGGGGCCATGGCCCGCCACGGCGTCAAGCGGCTGCTCGCCGTCAGCTCCAGTATCGCCGACCCGCACTGGCGCCCCACCGGAGCCCACTTCTTCAACCATGTGCTCGACCCGCTGGTGAACCGACGCCTCGGCCGCACCCTCCACGAGGACATGCGCCGCATGGAGGCCCTGATCCGTCAGACGGACCTCGACTGGACCCTGGTCCGGCCCTCCGGCCTCTTCGACCACCCCGCCGTCACGGCCTACCACACCGCCGAGACCAGCGCCGACGGCGTCTTCACCGCCCGTGCCGACCTGGCCGCGAGCATGCTGCGCGAGCTGGAGGAGCGGCGATACGTCCGCACGGCCATGGGCGTCATCACCACGGCCGTGAAACCGAACATCGCCAAGCTGATCTGGAACGAGGGCGTGAAGAAGAAGTGAGCCGGACGACAGTCGAACTCCCGGCCGGCACACGGGCGTTCCTCGCCCGCCCCCGCACGGCCACCCTCACCACTCTCCGCCCCGACCGCACCCCGCACGTCACCCCCGTCCGCTTCACCTTCGACCCGGGCCCGGTCCTGGCCCGGGTGACCACCCGCGAGGGGACCCGCAAGGCCCGGAACGTGGCCGCGGGCGGCCCGGCGGCCCGTGTCGCGCTCTGCCAGACGGACGGCTTCCGCTGGGTCACCCTCGAAGGCCGGGCCACCGTCACCGACGACCCCGAGCGCCTGGCCGAGGCCGTCCGCCGCTACACCGCCCGCTACCGCGCGGCCCCGCCCGCCCCGCTGGACCTGGTCGTCATCGAAATCGCCGTCGACCGCGTCCTGAACCTCAACCTCTGAATCCCCCATACGGAAAGCGAAGTGACACCGCGATGCCCACCCTCCCCGTCCTCGACTCCACCCTCTACTACCGCGAGTCCGGCGACCCCGACGGGCTGCCGTTCGTCTTCCTCCACGGCAACCCCACCTCCTCCCACCTGTGGCGGAACGTCCTGCCGGGAGTGGACGCGCCCGGCCGCCGCCTTCTGGCCCCCGACCTCATCGGCATGGGCAACTCCGGCAAGCCCGACCTGGCCTACTCCTTCGACGACCACGCCCGCTACCTCGACGCCTGGTTCGACGCCCTCGGCCTTGCCGAGGCCGTCCTCGTCGGCCACGACTGGGGCGGCGCGCTCGCCTTCGACCGCGCCGCCCGTCTCCCGGGCCGCGTCCGCGGCCTCGCTTTCACCGAGACGATCACCAAGCCACTGGTCGGCGACGAGTTCCCGGCGGCGGGCCGGGAGTTGTTCACCCTGCTGCGCACCCCCGGGGTGGGCGAGGAAATGATCCTGGAGAAGTCGCTGTTCATCGAGGGGCTCCCGGACACGCTCGCCACGCCGCTCGACCCTGCCGACCTGGAGGTCTACCGCCGCCCCTTCCCGACCCCGCAGAGCCGCCGCCCGGTGCTGGCGTGGACGCGCATGATGCCGCTGGACGGCGAGCCCGCCGATGTCGTGGCCCGCGTCGAGCACTACGACGCCTGGCTGGCCGCCAGTCCCGAAGTCCCCAAGCTGCTCGCCGCGTTCGAGCCGGGCCCGGGCGCGATGACCGACCGGGGGACGGTGGCCTGGTGCGCGGAGAACATCGCGGGCCTGGAAGTCTCCCACCACGGCCTCGCCGGCCACCACTCCCCGGAGGACCGCCCCGAGGAACTGGCGCAGCGATCAACGCCTGGGCCGACCGCCACGGGCTGGCGCGCCGGTAGGGGTCCTCGATCCCGGCGGTGCCGTTCGTCCCGGGCCGGCTGCGCTGCCGCCGACGGGTGTACGCGCCGCGATCGCCACCATCGAACGCCTCAGTGAACCAGAACCCTTGGATGTCGCTTCCCGGCCGGCTCCTGGAAGCCCTGCGCGCGGGACGGCAACGACGCCACGCTGAGATGACCGTTCGATCAACCCGTGGGCGTGTGCCGGCGACTTCGGACTTCAGTGCAGCCGCTACGGCATCGACACCAAGGTCCCGAGATTAAGAATCTCAAAGTTTGTGAGTTGACTCCTTGAAAATGTCAAGGCAGACATGAAGTATGAATATGTCGCCGAGAGTGGGGAGCCGACGGTGGACTGGCAGGATCTGACGGACCTGACGCGCGGTCGGCCGTTTGTGGTCGAGCGAGTCCGCCTCGCCGACAGCGGCGTCGCGATCGAGGGGCAGTTCGAGCCGTCGCAGCTGGCCCAACTGAGCATCGACGACCAGGTGTTCGTCGCCGCGTTCGTTCGGGCGCACGGCTCCATCAAGGAGATGGAGCGGGTCTTCGGGGTGAGCTACCCGACGATCAAGTCCCGCCTGAAGCGGATCGCCGAGCAGCTCGACTTCGTCGACGTCGACCCGGCGCCCACCGGTGCCGCCGACGTCGTCGACCGCCTGCGCCGGGGAGAGATCAGCACTGAGGATGCCCTGGCCGAGCTGGAGGGGCGATGATCCCGCAGCTGGTGACGGTGCGCGTGCGCCAGTCCAACGGCCGCCGGGTGCGGCTGTACATCCCTGTCGTGCCGGCGGCGGCCCTGCTGGTCAGCGTCAGATGACTTGAGAGAAGCAGGAGCACACCATGAATGAGCAGCGCCGCCAGATCCTGGAGATGCTGGCCGAGGGAAAGATCACCGCGGACGAGGCCGAGCGGCTGATCGAGGCTCTTCAGCGCGAGCAGCCCGAGGCGCCGCTGGGAGCGACGTCCCGCACGAAGGCCCGCCCCAAGTACCTGCGCGTGGTGATGGACGCCGAGGACGACACCGGCGGCGGCGCCAGCCGGATGAACATCCGCATCCCGCTGCAGCTGCTGCGCGCCGGCGTCCGGCTCACCGCCCTCCTCCCGCCGGTAGCCGTCACCAAGGTCAACGCGGAGCTGGACAAGGCCGGCGTGCCCATCGACCTCGCCGAGCTCAAGCCGCAGCAGCTCGAAGACCTCATCGAGCACCTCGACGACGTGATCATCGACCTCGACGACCCCGGCTCCAAGATGCGGGTCTACTGCGAGTGAAGCCGCCACGCGCCAGGGCCTGACCCACCGGGACCTGCCAGAATCGCCACCGGTTGGCCGGCCGTCGTTGCGCGGGCCTCGGGTGCCGTCGGCGCGCACCTCTTGGCGTGTCGATAGCCTCCCTTCATGATCAAAGGCGAGGGCGTGGGGCGTGCTGATGACGATCTTGGGACGCGGTCATGGGTGGCGAAGACACTCGCTGCCGGGGAGCGCATAGAGGATGTCGCGCGTCTGCGCGGCGGCTGGACCTCGGAAATGCGGCGTCTGGGCATCTCGGGGCCGGACGGGCGGCGTTCCCTGGTGCTGCGGTCCTTCGTCAAGCCCTTCTATGTCCGGCACGCGGAGGGCCTGTTGTCACGCGAGGCTGCGGTCCTGCGCCTGCTCGGTGAGACGGACGTGCCCGCGGCCGCGCTCGTGGACGTGGACGCGACGGCGGCCTGCTGCGACCATCCGTCCTTGCTGATGTCGCTGCTGCCCGGGACCGTCCGCGTGGACGATCACGATGCCGGGCACCGTGCCGATCTGCTGGCCGCCCAACTGCTGCGCGTCCACCGGGTCGAGGTGACCGCGGACACGAGGCCGCGGACGTGGCAGCCCTGGACCTCCCCGGAGCGGGTGGCGCTGCCGGAGTCCACGATGCGGCCGGAGCTGTGGCAGCGGGCTGTCGACGTCATCCGGCAGGCTCCTCCCGCCTACGATCCCTGCTTCCTGCACCGGGACTTCCACCCGGGCAACGTCCTGTTCGACGGCGACGGCGACGGTGACGCCGACGAGGTCCGTATCAGCGGCGTCGTCGACTGGGTGGAGACCTCGTGGGGCCCGGCCGACCTGGACGTGGCCCACTGCTCGACGGCCCTGGCCCTGCTCCACGGCGTCCCCATGGGCATGACCTTCGCGGACCGCTACGTCGCTGCAGGGGGACGGCTCGCAGGCGAGAATGCGGCGCACCTGTACTGGCGGCTTCTCGATGCGCTGGCCTTCGCCCCGGACGCCGAGAAGGTCGCGGTGCCCTGGCGCGAACTGGGCCGTTCGGATCTCACTCCTGCCCTGCTGGCAGGCCGACTTGAGGGCTACATGCTGGCTCTCTTCGAGCGCTATGCGTGAATTCCCGCGGTGTCATGGGTGCATGACGGGTGCGTCCTTGCGCAGCAGGTCGATGAAGGCGCGCATCCAGGCGGGGTGGTCGGGCCAGGCGCGGGCGGAGACGAGGTTGCGGTCGACGACGGTTTCCGCGTCGGTGAACGTGGCGCCGGCCTGCTCTACGTCGGGGGCGCAGGCGGGGTAGGCGGTGGTGCGGCGGCCTTGGAGAACGCCTGATGCGGTGAGGACGAGGGCGCCGTGGCAGATATGGGCGACGGGCTTGTCGGTGGCGAAGAAGTGCCGGACGATCCGCTGTACGTCGGCATCCAGGCGCAGGTATTCCGGGGCCCGGCCGCCGGGGACGACCAGTGCCGCGTACCCGGCCGGGTCGACGTCGGCGAACGCGATGTCGGCGGGCCAGGTGTGCCCCGCTTTCTCCGTATAGGTGTCGAAGCCCGCCGTGAAGTCGTGCACCACGAACTGCAGTGTTTTCACGGACGGGGCGGCGATGTCGACGTCGTACCCTTCCTCCCGCAGCCGCTGGTAGGGGTAGAAGACCTCCAGGTCCTCGGCGGCGTCACCGGTGAGGATCAGAACCTTGGGCATCCGTTGCTCCTCCGCCGTTCCGGATTGCTGCACTGGCAGCAGCACCGTACATGCACAAAACTGCTGAGTGCCCACCGAACCGCATGAGTTGGTGGGCCGGACCGGAACCTCACCGCGTAGTGCCTCGTACAGGAGGGCGGTATGACCGTCACGTCCCGCCGCAGCGCTGTCGCCGTCCTGGTGCTGGTGGTCCTCGTCGTGACGGGGACGATATCCGCCGGGGCGTACCCGCCGGGCCCTGTGCTCCGGCTCGGGTCCCTTGAGCTCGGCCCGTGCGGCCAGCAGCCGGCCAGTTGGTGCGGCACGGCTCGGGTGCCGCTGGACCGCGGTACCCCAGGCGGCCCGGCTCTGGGCATCGGCTTCGAGTGGGTGCCGGCCGCCGGGCGGTCCCAGGGCACCGCGGTCGTGGTCGACGGCGGCCCCGGCTGGGCGACCACGTACTCGCGTACGGCGTATCTGGAGCTGCTGGGGCCGCTCCGGGCGCATCGCAACCTGCTCATGGTCGACCTGCGCGGTACCGGTCACTCCCAGGTCCTGAGCTGTCCCGAGCTGGAGCACTACAACGGCCGCACTTCCGGGCCCGGTTTCGCCCGCACCGTGGGCGTCTGCGGTGAGCGCCTCGATCACACCTGGCAGCGCCCCGACGGCGGCTGGATCCATGCCTCGGAGCTGTTCGGGACCGCCGATGCCGCGCAGGATCTCGCCGATCTGCTGTCCCAACTGCATCTGACCGGTGTCGACTTGTACGGGGACTCCTACGGAAGCTGGTTCGCCCAGGTCTTCGCGACCCGTCACCCGTCCCTGCTCCGTTCGCTCACCCTGGACTCCACCTACGAAGTCTTCGGCCTCGATCCCTGGTACACCAGCGGAGTCACCACCGCCCGCAGGGCCTTCGCCCTCGCCTGCCGGCGTTCCCCGGCCTGCGCCGCGCACGGATCCGCCGACGCCTGGCGCACCCTTTCCGCTCTCGCGGCCCGCCTGCGCGCGACGCCGCTCACCGGCAGCACCACCGGCCTGGACGGACAGCCCGCCGCTATCACGGTCACCGTGACCACCCTGGTCGACCTGATCAACGATGCAGGGTCCGACCCGGCCGTCTACCGCGGCCTGCAGGCTGCCGCCCAGGCCTATCTCGGCCACGGAGACACCGCTCCGCTGCTCCGTCTGGCCGAACAGACCATCGCGTTCGACGGCACCAACCTGCCGCCTCCCGCCTTCTCCGAGGCCCTGTACTTCGCGGCGGCCTGCACCGACTACCCACAGCTGTTTTTCATGAGTGACCCGGCCGACCGGCGCGCCCGCCGGTTCCGGAGCCGTGTCGCCGCTCAGCCCGATGCCACCTTCGCTCCCTTCACCGCTGCCGAGTGGACGACCGTCAACGCCTACACCAACACCTACGACGGCTGCCTCGACTGGCCCGCTCCGCAGCGCGCCCGTCTCCCCGTCACCGCCCGGCCGCCCCGGGTGCCCCCGACGCTGCCCGTCCTCGTCCTCGGCGGCGACCTCGACTCGCTCACCCCCGCCGTCGGCGGCCGGCATGTCGCGGCCCAACTGGGGCCTTCCGCCCGGTTCGTGACCGTGCCCGATCTCACCCACATCACCGCCATGATCGACCGACCCCGGCCGGGCCCGGAGGCGTGCGGCCAGTCCCTGTACCGCCAGTTCCTCCGCGCACCCACCGCCCTGGCGCGCCTGAACACCTCCTGCACCCGGCACACCCCGGCCATCCCCGTCCTCGCCGCCTACCCCGCCCGGCTCGCCGACACCGTTCCGGCCACCCCGGCGCCCGGCAACCGGGCCGATGCCGATGCGTTACGGGCGGCTGCCTCCGGCGCCGCGGTGGTGGGCGACGCGATCGCCCGCAGCGGCTATCTGACCGGCGGCCGCGACACCGGCCTGCGCGGCGGCACCTGGACCGTCACCGGAGACACCCGGGCGTGCTTCGGCTTCACCGACGTGCGCTGGGCGGGCGACGCCGCCGTCGGCGGCACCGCCACGTGGGACCGGGCCCGGGGTGCGGTCACCGCGCATCTGCACATCACCCCCGACACCGGCCCGGACAGCGCCGTCGGGACCACCGTCGACATCACCTGGAACACCCTCACCCCGCAGGTGCCGGCCTCGGTGACCGGAACGGCGGGCGGTACCCCGTTGCGTGCCACTCTTCCCGCTCCTGCCTGACGGCGCATCGGACGTCCGCGCCCGAAGTCTCGGAAATTCCTTAGGCCACCTCGTGATTCGGTGACCCTGCTGAATGCTGGGTGAGGACTTTTGGCCCTCGACCGGCTTTGTCCGTGGCAGTGAAAGGGGACCGAATGTCCAAGCGTGCGCTGATCACCGGGATCACCGGGCAGGACGGCTCGTACCTCGCCGAGCATCTGCTCGCCGAGGGCTACGAGGTGTGGGGCCTGAACCGGGGCCAGGCCAACCCGCGGAAGGACCGTGTGGCCAAGCTGATACCCGACCTGTCCTTCGTGCATGGTGACTTGATGGACCAGGGAAGCCTGGTCACGGCCGTCGACCTCGTGCAGCCGGACGAGGTGTACAACCTCGGGGCCGTCTCCTTCGTGCCCATGTCGTGGCAGCAGCCGGAGCTCGTCACCGAGGTGAACGGCACCGGCGTGCTGCGCATGCTGGAGGCGATCCGGATGGTGAGCGGGCTGGGCAAGTCCGGAAGCGGAGCAGGCGGCGACGGCCAGGGCCAGATCCGCTTCTACCAGGCATCCTCCTCGGAGATGTTCGGAAAGGTGGTGGAGTCGCCGCAGAGCGAGCGGACCCCCTTCCACCCGCGCAGCCCCTACGGCGTGGCCAAGGCCTACGGCCACTACATCACCCAGAACTACCGCGAGTCCTACGGGGTGTTCGGGGTGTCGGGGATCCTCTTCAACCACGAATCGCCCCGCCGCGGCGCGGAGTTCGTGACCCGGAAGATCTCCCTCGCGGTCGCACAGATCAAGCTGGGCCTGCAGGACAAGCTCATGCTCGGCAACCTCGACGCGGTGCGCGACTGGGGCTTCGCGGGAGACTACGTCCGCGCGATGCACCTGATGCTGCAGCAGGACCGGCCGGGGGACTACGTCGTGGGCACCGGCCAGATGCACTCGGTGCGCGATGCGGCCCGCATCGCCTTCGAGGCCGTCGGCCTGGACTGGGAGGAGCACGTCGTGGTGGACCCCGCGCTCGTGCGGCCCGCCGAGGTCGAGACGCTGTGCGCCGACTCCGGCAACGCCCGCCGGGAGCTGGACTGGGAGCCGGAGGTCGGCTTCGAGGAACTGATGCGGATGATGGTCGAGTCCGACCTCCAGCAGGCCGGCCGCGTGCGTGACCACGGCGAGCTGCTCGCCGCGGCGAGCTGGTAGGGCTCGCCGGAGAAACACCTGCTCACACCCGCTGCGGACCCCGGAGTCGGCCGACTCTAGGGAATTCCGTGGCCACGCCCGACCACACTGGGCGCGTGGCGTGCGGGAAATCGAGCAGTGCCCCGTGCGGGGCCTCCTGATGACTCAGTCGCTGTGGAACAGCCATCCCGAGTGCCGGATGTCCACATCGAAATCCTCTGCTGTCCGTCGGTCTTGAGATGGGTTGAGTTGAACGTGGCGAAGATGGACAAGGAACAGAAGCTCCGCGACTACCTGAAGCGGGCGAGCGCCGATCTGCGGCGTTCCCGGCAGCGGGTGGGCGAACTGGAGGCTGCAGCCCGCGAGCCCATTGCGATCGTGGGCATGAGCTGCCGCTTCCCCGGGGGTGTGACGACCCCCGAGGAACTCTGGTCCATGCTCGTCGCGGGCGAGGACGGCATCACGGGGACCCCCGCCGACCGCGGCTGGGAGCTGCTGGCGGAGGACGCCGGCAGGTTCTCCGGCGGATTCCTGCACGACGCGGCCGAGTTCGACGCCGGATTCTTCGGGATCTCCCCGCGCGAGGCCCTGGCGATGGACCCCCAGCAGCGGGTGCTGCTGGAGTCCTCCTGGGAGGCCTTCGAGCGGGCCGGCATCGACCCGGCCGCGGTCCGGGGCACCAGGACGGGCGTCTTCGTCGGGGCCATGCCCCAGGAGTACCGGGTGGGCCCGGACGACGACGCCCAGGGCTTCACCCTGACGGGCACCGCCACCAGCGTCCTGTCGGGCCGGCTCTCCTACTTCTTCGGGGCCGTGGGCCCGGCGGTGACGGTCGACACCGCCTGCTCGTCGTCCCTGGTGGCCCTGCACCTGGCCGCCCACTCCCTGCGCCAGGGCGAGTGCTCCCTGGCGCTGGCCGCGGGCGTCACGGTGATGTCCGCACCCACGACCTTCGTGGAGTTCAGCCGTCAGGGCGGGCTGTCCGCCGACGGGCGCTGCCGCTCCTTCGCCGACTCCGCCGACGGCACCGGCTGGGCCGAGGGCGCGGGCGTGCTGGTCCTGGAACGGCTCTCCGAGGCCCGCCGCAACGGGCACGAGGTCCTGGCCGTCATCCGGGGCTCCGCCGTCAACCAGGACGGCGCCTCCAACGGCCTGACCGCGCCCAACGGCCCCTCCCAGCAACGGGTGATCGAGCAGGCGCTGGTCAACGCACGGCTCTCGGCCGACGAGGTCGACGTCGTCGAGGCCCACGGCACGGCCACCACCCTGGGCGACCCGGTCGAGGCCCAGGCGCTGATCGCGACCTACGGCCGCAACCGCGCCGAGGACCACCCGCTGCTGCTGGGCTCCGTCAAGTCCAACCTCGGGCACACCCAGGCGGCGGCCGGCATGGCCGGCGTCATCAAGATGGTGCTGGCCATGCGGCACGGCATCCTGCCCCGCACACTGCACGTCGACGCGCCGTCCTCGCACGTGGACTGGACGGCGGGCGCCGTGCGCCTGCTGACCGAGCAGACCCCCTGGCCGCAGGGCGCGGAACCGCGCCGGGCCGGCATCTCCTCCTTCGGGCTCAGCGGCACCAACGCGCACACGATCATCGAGGAGGCCCCGGCCGAGCGGGCCCCCGAAGCCGCGGGCGAGGACACGGACGAGGGCACGGGCGAAACGGCCGTCGTCGCCGAGCCCATCGCCGCCGGCGCCGTCCCGTGGCTGGTCTCCGGCCGGACCCGGGAGGCCCTGCGCGCCCAGGCCGACCGGCTGCTGGACCTCCTCGCCTCCCGCCCCGCCCTCGCCCCCGTGGACGTGGCCCACTCCCTGGCCACCGCCCGCTCCGGCTTCGAGCACCGCGCCGCGTTCACCACCGCCGACCGTGACCAGGCCCTCGCCGCGCTGACCGCGCTGGCCGCCGGCGAACCGGCTCCGGGCCTGGCCCAGGGCACCGTGCAGAGTCGCTCCAGGCTCGCCTTCCTCTTCGCGGGCCAGGGCTCCCAGCGGCCCGGCATGGGACGTGAACTCCACGCCCGTTTCCCCGTCTTCGCCGCCGCGCTCGACGAGCTGCTCGCCCACTTCGACGAGGGCCTCGAACGGCCCCTGAAGGACGTGCTGTTCGCCGCCGAGGGCACGCCCGAGGCCGAGCTGCTCAACGAGACCGGCTACGCGCAGCCCGCCCTGTTCGCGATCGAGGTCGCGCTGTACCGGCTGGCCGAATCCCTCGGCATCAAGCCGGACTTCGTCACCGGACACTCCATCGGCGAGATCGCGGCCGCGCACGTGGCCGGGGTCTTCTCGGCGGCCGACGCCGCGGCCCTGGTGCTCGCACGCGGCCGGCTCATGCAGGCGCTGCCCGCCGGCGGCGTCATGGTCGCGCTGCAGGCGGCGGAGGACGAGGTCCTGCCCCTGCTGGAGAACCTGCAGGACCGGGTCTCGATCGCCGCGGTCAACGGACCCGACGCCGTCGTCGTCGCCGGCACGGCGGACGATGTCGCCGCCGTCGCCCGGCACTTCACCGGGCTGGGCCGCAAGACCAAGCAGCTCCAGGTCTCGCACGCCTTCCACTCCCCGCTCATGGAACCCATGCTCGAGGAGTTCCGCACCGTCGTCTCCGGCCTCGCGCCGCAGGCGCCCGTCCTCCCCGTCGTCTCCGGCCTGACCGGCACCCTCGCCACCGTCGAGCAGCTGACCTCCGCGGACTACTGGGCGGACCACGCCCGTCACGCCGTCCGGTTCGCCGACACCGTGTCCTGGCTGAGCGGCCACGGCGTCGGCACCTTCCTCGAACTGGGCCCCGACGGCGTCCTCTCCGCCATGGCCCAGGCCTGCCTCGACGACACCTCCGAGAACGCCCCCGCCACGCTCGCCGTGCTGCGGCCGGGCCGCCCCGAGGCCGAGACGCTCACCACCGCGCTGACCGACCTGCACCTGCGCGGCGTGGCCGTCCAGTGGAAGGCCTACTTCGACGGCACCGGCGCCCGCCGCACGGACCTGCCCACCTACGCCTTCCAGCACCGCCGGTACTGGGCCAAGGGCGTGGCCGCACAGGGCGGCGACGTCCGCGCCGCCGGCCTGGGCGCCGCCCGCCACCCGCTGCTGGCCGCGGCCGTGTCGGTCGCCAACTCCGACGGCCTGCTGCTGACCGGCCGGCTGTCGCTGCGCACCCACCCCTGGCTGGCCGACCACGCTGTGCGCGGCACGGTGCTGCTCCCGGGCACAGCCTTCCTGGAACTGGCCGTCCGCGCCGGGGACGAGACCGGCTGCGACCGCATCGAGGAACTCACCCTCGCCGCGCCCCTGGTCCTGCCCGCCGAGGGCGGAGTGCAGGTGCAGGTGTGGGTCGGCAGCCCGGACGAGTCCGGCCGCCGCACCCTGAGCATCCACTCCCGCCCCGACGGGCCCGAGGAGCTCCCCTGGGCGCAGCACGCCGCCGGCACGCTCGTCGCCGGCGAGCACCGCGCCGCCTTCGACGCCGCCGTCTGGCCCCCCGCCGGCGCACAGCCCGTCGACCTCGACGGCTTCTACGACCGCATCGCCGAGGGCGGCTTCGGGTACGGCCCGCTGTTCCAGGGCCTGCGCGCGGCCTGGACCGCCGGTGACGACGTCTACGCCGAGGTGACGCTGCCGGAGACCGGCACCTCCGACACCGGTTCCTTCGGCATCCACCCGGCCCTGCTGGACGCCACGTTGCACGCCTCGGCCTTCGCCGGCCTCGGCGAGGAGGCCCGCGGCGGCCTGCCCTTCTCGTGGCAGGACGTGTCCCTGCACGCGAGCGGGGCGACGACCGTCCGCGTGAAGCTGACCCGCACCGACGAGGACGCGGTGGCGATCGCCGTCGCCGACACCGAGGGCACCCTCGTGGCCTCCGTCGGCTCGCTCGTCCTGCGCGCGGTGCCGGACGAGCGGCTGGGCGCCGCCGCCTCCCTCGGCCGCGAGGCCCTGTTCGAGCTGCGCTGGACCCCGCTGCGGGAGTCCGCCGGGACGGTGCCCTCGACCGTGGCCGTCCTCGGCCACGACCTCTTCGGCCTCGCCGGGACGCCGGACCTCGCGGTCACGGCCCTGTCCGGCCTGGACGCCGGGGCCGCCGAGGTGCCCGACGTCGTGCTCGCCCCCGTCGCCGGTACCACCGACGACGACCCGGTCGCCGCTGCGCACGCCCGCACCGCCGAGGTCCTGGAGCAGCTGAAGTCCTGGCTGGAGAACGAGCGGTACGCCGCCTCCCGCCTGGTGTTCGTCACCCGCGGTGCGGTCACCGCCGACGGGCGGGAGACGCCGGACCCGGCTGCCGCCGCCGTCTGGGGCCTGGTGCGTGCCGCACAGGCCGAACACCCCGGCCGCTTCGGCCTGGTGGACCTCGGCCCCGACACGTCCGACGCACCGCAGCTCGCCCGGGCTCTCGCCGCGGACGAGCCGCAGACCGCCCTCCGCGGTGACACCGTCCTCGCCGCCCGGCTCGCCCGCGCCCAGGCGCCGCAGGCCGACGTGCAGTGGAACCCCGAGGGCACCGTGGTGCTCACCGGCGCCACCGGCGGCCTGGGCCGCGTGCTGGCCCGGCACCTGGTCGCCGAGCGCGGCGTGCGGCACCTGCTGCTCGTCAGCCGCCGGGGCGCCGCCGCCGAGGGCGCCGACGAGCTCGTCGCCGAACTGGCCGGGCACGGCGCGCAGGTGACCGTCGAGGCCTGCGACCTCGCCGACCGCTCCGCCGTCGAGCGACTGCTGGCCGCCGTACCCGCCGAGCACCCCGTCACCGCCGTCGTGCACAGCGCCGGCACGCTCGACGACGGCCTGATCGAGTCGCTGACCCCCGAGCGGATCAGCACGGTGCTGCGGCCCAAGGCCGACGCCGTGTGGCACCTCCACGAGGCCACCCGCGGGCTGGACCTGGCCGCCTTCGTCGTCTTCTCCTCCCTCTCCGGCACCGTGGGCGCAGCGGGCCAGGGCAACTACGCCGCCGCGAACGCCTTCGTCGACGCCGTCGCCCAGCTGCGCCGCGCCGACGGGCTGGCGGGCCTCTCCCTGGGCTGGGGCCCGTGGGCGCCCACCGGCGGCATGACCGGCGGGCTGACCGGGGCCGACCTGGAGCGCCTGGAGCGCATGGGCACGCCCGCGCTCACCGAGGAACAGGGCGTCGCGCTCTTCGACGCCGCGGTCGCCACCGCGGCCGGCGTCCTGCTGCCGGTCCGCCTCGACCTGTCCGTCCTGCGAGTACAGGGCGAGGTGCCGGCGCTGATGCGCGGCCTCGTCCGCACCCCGGCCCGCCGCTCGGTGGTCGCCGGCTCGGAGACGGCCGTCAGCCTCGTCCAGCAGCTCTCCCGGCTGGAGGAGGCCGACCGCACCGAGGTCGTGCGCGACCTCGTGGCCGGTCAGGTGGCCGCCGTGCTCGGCCACTCCGGTGCCGCCGAGATCGACGCGCAACGCCCGTTCCGCGACCTGGGCTTCGACTCCCTGACCGCCGTGGAGCTGCGCAACCGGCTCCGCGCGGTCACCGGCCTGCGCACCGCCGCCACGGTGGTCTTCGACTACCCGACCGTCAGCGCCCTCGCCGCGCACGTCCTCGGCGAACTCATGGGCTCCGAGGCCGCCGTCACCGCGGCCGCCCCGCTCGCCGCCACCGACCAGGACCCCGTCGTCATCGTCGGCATGAGCTGCCGCTACCCGGGCGGCGTCGCCTCGCCCGAGGACCTGTGGCGGCTGGTCAGCGAGGGCACCGACGCCATCTCGGGCCTGCCCACCGACCGCGGCTGGGACCTGGAGGCGCTCTACGACCCGGACCCGGACCGCCTCGGCACCTCCTACAGCCGCTTCGGCGGATTCCTGCACGACGCGCCCGAGTTCGACCCCGCGTTCTTCGGCATGAGCCCCCGCGAGGCCCTGGCCACCGACTCGCAGCAGCGGCTGCTGCTGGAGGCGTCCTGGGAGGCGATCGAGCGGGCCGGCATCGACCCGGTGTCCCTGCGGGGCAGCCGGACCGGCGTGTTCGCCGGCGTCATGTACAACGACTACGCGCAGACGCTCGCCGGCGGGCAGTTCGAGGGCCACCAGGGCAGCGGCACCTCTCCGAGCATCGCCTCCGGGCGCGTGTCCTACACCCTCGGCCTGGAGGGCCCCGCCGTCACCGTCGACACGGCGTGCTCGTCCTCGCTCGTCGCCATGCACTGGGCGATGCAGGCCCTGCGCACGGGGGAGTGCTCGCTGGCCCTGGCCGGCGGTGTCACGGTGATGTCGACGCCCGGCGCCCTCATCGAGTTCTCCCGGCAGCGCGGCCTGTCCCAGGACGGCCGCTGCAAGGCCTTCTCCGACAGCGCCGACGGCGTCGGCTGGTCCGAGGGCGTGGGCGTCCTCGTCCTCGAACGGCTCTCCGACGCCCGCCGCAACGGACACCGGGTCCTGGCCGTCGTCCGGGGCTCGGCCGTCAACCAGGACGGTGCGTCCAACGGGCTGACCGCCCCCAACGGCCTGTCCCAGCAGCGGGTGATCCGGCAGGCGCTGGCCGGCGCCGGCCTGTCCGTCACGGACGTCGACGCGGTCGAGGCGCACGGCACCGGCACCACGCTCGGCGACCCGATCGAGGCCCAGGCCCTGCTGGCCACCTACGGCCAGGACCGCGATGCCGAACACCCGCTGCTGCTGGGCTCGGTGAAGTCCAACATCGGCCACACCCAGGCGGCGGCCGGCGTGGCCGGCGTCATCAAGATGGTCATGGCCATGGACAAGGGCGTGCTGCCCCGCACGCTGCACGCCGACGTGCCGTCCTCGCACGTGGAGTGGGACGCCGGAGCGGTGCGCCTGCTCGCCGAGGAGACCTCCTGGCCGCAGGCCGACCGGCCGCGCCGTGCCGGTGTCTCCGCCTTCGGCTTCAGCGGCACGAACGCGCACGTCGTCCTCGAAGCGGCCCCGGCCGACGCCGGCCCGCGCGACGAGCAGGAACAGCCGCAGCTCGTACCGGCCGTCGTGCCGTGGGTCCTGTCCGGCAAGAGCCGGGCGGCGCTCCGGGACCAGGCCGCCCGTCTGCGGTCCTTCCTCGACGAGCGCCCCGGCTTCGACCCGGCCGGCATCGGCCTGTCCCTCGCCACCACCCGCTCGGCCTTCGACCAGCGGGCCGTCGTCACCGGCGACCGCGACGAACTGCTGCGCGCACTCGCCGCGTTGGCCGCCGACCGGCCGGACCCCGCGCTCACCGAGGGCGAGACCGGCGGCGCGGGCAGGCTCGCCGTGCTGTTCGCCGGACAGGGCAGCCAGCGCCCCGGTGCGGGCCGTGAACTCCACGCGCGCTTCCCGGCGTTCGCCGCGGCCCTCGACGAGGTGGCCGCCGCCTTCGACCCGCACCTGGACCGTCCCCTGAAGGACGTCCTCCTCGCGCCGGCCGGCAGCCCCGAGGCGGAGCTGCTGGAGCGCACCGAGTGGACCCAGCCGGCCCTGTTCGCCGTCGAGGTCGCGCTCTACCGTCTGCTGCGCACCTGGGGGATCCGCCCCGACGTGCTGCTCGGCCACTCGGTCGGCGAGATCGCCGCCGCCCATGTCGCAGGTGTCCTCTCGCTGCCGGACGCGGCCCGTCTGGTCGCCGCGCGGGCGCGGCTGATGCAGGCCCTGCCCGCCGCCGGCGCGATGATCTCCCTCCAGGCCACGGAGGAGGAAGTGACCCCGCTGCTCGCAGGACGCGAGCAGGAGGTCTCCCTCGCCGCCGTCAACGGCCCCACCGCCGTCGTCGTCTCCGGTGACGAGGCCGCCGCCGAGGAGATCGCCGCCCACTTCGCCGCCCTGGGCCGCAAGACCAAGCGGCTGAGCGTCAGCCACGCGTTCCACTCGCCGCTCATGGACCCCATGCTCGACGAGTTCCGCGAGGTCGCCGCCGGGATCGCCTACGCAGCGCCGTCCCTCACCGTCGTCTCCGACCTCACCGGCCGTCCGGCCACGGACGAGGAGCTCCGCTCCGCGGACTACTGGGTCGCCCACGCGCGCGGCACCGTCCGTTTCGCCGACGGTATACGTGCCGCTCACGCACACGGTGCCGGCACCTTCCTCGAACTCGGCCCCGACAGCGTGCTGTCGGCCCCCGCCCAGGCCACCCTGGGCGACGGGACGGACGCGGACTTCGTCCCGCTGCTGCGCGCCGACCGTGGCGAGGAGCAGTCCGTCGCCACCGCGCTCGCCCGTCTGCACGTCCGCGGCACGGCCGTGGACTGGCCCGCGTACTTCGCCGGCACCGGCGCGCGCACCGTGGACCTGCCCACGTATGCCTTCCAGCACGAGCGCTACTGGCCCGAGGCCGTCCAGGCCACCGGCACGCAGGCCGCCCCCGACCCGGCGGACGCCGAGCTGTGGAGCGCCGTCGAGCGCGGCGATGCCGCAGGGCTCGCCGGGATCCTCGGTCTGCGCGACGAACAACACGCCTCTCTCTACGCGCTGTTGCCCGCCCTGTCGTCGTGGCGTCAGCTGCGGCAGGAGAAGGCGCTGCTGGACTCCACCCGCTACCGCGTCGCCTGGCGCCCGGTCCGGGCGGCCGCCGCTCCCGTCCTGGACGGCACCTGGCTGGTCGTGGCCGCCGAAGGGACCGACAGCGACGAGATCCTGGACGCGCTGCGCGGTCACGGAGCCCAGTTCGAGACGCTCGTGCTGGACGCCTCCTGCCGCGAACGCACCGAACTCGCCGCCCGCCTCGAAGAGATGGGCGGTGTGGAGCGGACCTTCTCCGGCGTGCTGTCCCTGCTTCCCCTCGCCGACGAGCCCGGTCACCGGCCGGACGCCGAGCTGCCCACCGGGCTCGCGCTGAGCATCGTCCTGATCCAGGCGCTCGCCGACACCGGTCTCGCCGCTCCCGTGTGGGCCCTGACCCGCGGCGCGGTCACCACCGGCGCCGCCGACCCGCTCGCCAACCCCCTCCAGGCGGCGGTCTGGGGCCTCGGCCGTGTCGCCGCCCTGGAACACCCGCAACTGTGGAGCGGCCTGATCGACCTGCCGCCCGTCCTCGACGCGCCCGCCACCCAGCAGCTCGTCAGCCTCCTCGCCGGCCGGGGCGGCGAGGACCAGGTCGCGATCCGTGCGGGCGGTGCACTCGGCCGACGCCTCGTGGGCCACCCGCTCGCCGAACTGCCCGCGGCCGACGCCTTCACCGCGCGCGGCACCGTGCTCGTCACCGGCGGCACCGGAGCGCTCGGTGCCGAGGTCGCCCGCTGGCTCGCCCGCAGCGGCGCCGAGCACCTCGTCCTCACCAGCCGCCGCGGCCCCGACGCCCCCGGTGCGGCCGAACTGTCGGCCGAACTCCAGGAGTTGGGCGCCCGGGTCACTGTCGCCGCCTGCGACACCGCGGACCGTGACGCGCTCGCCGCGCTGCTGGCCTCCGTGCCGGACGAGCACCCGCTGACCGGCGTCGTGCACGCGGCAGGCGTCGGCCAGGCGGCTGCTCTCAGCGAGACCCCGCTGGACGCCGCCGCGGACGCCATGGCCGCGAAGATGCTCGGCGCGGCCCACCTCGACGCCCTCCTCGACGGCCACGACCTCGACTTCTTCGTCCTGGTCTCCTCGATCGCCGGTGTGTGGGGCAGTGCCGGGCAGAGCGCCTACGGCGCCGCCAACGCCTACCTCGACGCCCTCGCAGAACACCGGCGGGCCCGCGGCCTGGCCGCGACCTCGGTGGCCTGGGGCCCCTGGGGCGAGCTCGGCATGGCCACCCACGAGGCCGTCGCCGAGCAGCTGCTGCGGACGGGGCTGCGCTTCCTCGCCCCCGCGACCGCCATCGCCGAACTGCGCCGCGCGGTCGTCCAGCAGGACGTCACCGTCACCGTCGCCGACATCGACTGGGACCGCTACCACCCCGTCTTCACCTCCTCGCGCCCCAGCGTCCTCTTCGACGAACTGCCGGGCGTGCGCGCCCTGGAGCAGGCCGGCGGCGAGAGCGCCGTACCGGAGTTCGCCGCGCGCCTGCAGGGCCTCGGCGAGGACGAGCAGGAGCGCCTGCTCGCCGACCTGGTGCGCGCCGAGGCGGCCGTCGTCCTCGGCCACACCTCCGCCGACGGCATCGCCGAGCGGCGGGCCTTCCGCGAGGCCGGCTTCGACTCGCTGACCGCCGTGGAACTGCGCAAGCGACTGGCCGCGCTCACCGGCCTGTCCCTGCCCGCCACGCTGGTCTTCGACTACCCGACCCCCGCCGCCCTCGCGCGCCACCTGCGCGCCGAACTCCTGGGCAGCGGCGCCGAGTCGGCGCAGGCCGTGGCCGTACCTTCGGCGGGCGGCTTCGACGAGCCCATCGCCATCATCGGCATGAGCTGCCGCTACCCCGGCGGCGTCCGCTCCCCGGAGCAGCTCTGGGAGCTCGTCTCCGACGGCGTCGACGCCATCTCCGACTTCCCCGTCAACCGCGGCTGGGCCACCGACGGCCTGTACCACCCGGACCCGGACAACCCCGGCACCACGTACTCCACCCAGGGCGGATTCCTGCACGACGCGGGCGAGTTCGACGCCGGCTTCTTCGGCATCTCGCCGCGCGAGGCCCTCTCGATGGACCCCCAGCAGCGGCTGCTGCTGGAGACCACCTGGGAGGCCTTCGAGCAGGCCGGCATCGACCCCGCGACGGTCCACTCCACCGCCACCGGGACCTTCATCGGCTCCACCTACCAGGAGTACGGGCTCGGCGTCGACGACCCCTCCGCCGGCCACCTGGTGACCGGCACCAGCCCCAGCGTGCTCTCCGGGCGCCTGGCCTACCTCTTCGGCCTCGAAGGACCGGCCGTCACCGTCGACACCGCCTGCTCCTCGTCCCTCGTCGCCATGCACCTGGCCTGCCAGTCGCTGCGCAACGGCGAGAGCTCGCTGGCCCTGGCCGGCGGCGCGACCGTGATGACCAACCCCAGCTCCTTCGTCGCCTTCAGCCGCCAGCGGGCCCTCGCGGGCGACGGCCGCTGCAAGGCGTTCGCCGAGGGCGCCGACGGCATGACGCTCGCCGAGGGCGTCGGCATCCTCGTCCTGGAGCGGCTCTCCGACGCGCAGCGCAACGGGCACGAGGTCCTCGCCGTCGTGCGCGGCTCGGCCATCAACCAGGACGGCGCCTCCAACGGCCTGTCCGCACCCAACGGCCCGTCCCAGCAGCGCGTCATCCGCCAGGCCCTCGCCGACTCCGGGCTGACCCCGGCGGACATCGACGCCGTCGAGGCGCACGGCACCGGCACCGCCCTCGGCGACCCCATCGAGGCGCAGGCCCTGCTGGCCACCTACGGCCAGGGCCGCGACCCCGAACGGCCGCTGCTGCTGGGCTCGGTGAAGTCCAACATCGGCCACGCGCAGTCGGCGTCCGGCGTCGCCGGCGTCATCAAGATGGTCATGGCGCTGCGCAACGGCGAACTGCCGCGCACCCTGCACGCCGACACCCCCTCCAGCCACGTGGACTGGAGCTCCGGCACGGTCTCGCTGCTGACCGACCGCGCCGACTGGCCCGAGGGCGAGCGCCCGCGCCGCTGCGCGGTCTCCTCCTTCGGCATCAGCGGAACCAACGCCCACACGGTCCTCGAAGAGGCCCCCCGGCCTCAGGAGACGGCCCCCGCGCCGGAGACCGGGCCGGTGCCCCCGGCCGGCGGCGCCATCCCCTGGGTGCTGTCCGCACGGACCCCGGGCGCCCTGCGCGCCCAGGCCGCGAACCTCGCGGCCCGCCTCGACGGCGAGCAGCCGTCCGGCGCCCTCGACACCGGCCACAGCCTGGTGGCCGCGCGCGCACTCTTCGACCACCGCGCCGTCGTCGTCGGCACCGGCGGCGAGGAGCAGGCGGCGGCCCTCCGGGCCCTCGGCGAGGGGCAGTCGGCCCCGGGCGTCGTCCAGGGCACCGCCGACACCGACGGCAGGACCGTGTTCGTCTTCCCCGGCCAGGGCTCCCAGTGGGCCGGCATGGGGGCGCGGCTGCTGGAGGAGTCCCCGGTCTTCGCCGAGCGCCTGCGCGAATGCGCGGTCGCCCTCTCGGAGTTCACCGACTGGTCGCTGCTCGACGTGCTGCGCCAGGCCGAGGGTGCGCCCACCCTGGACCGCGTCGACGTCGTCCAGCCCGCCTCGTTCGCCGTCATGGTCTCGCTGGCCGAACTGTGGCGCTCCCACGGCATCACGCCCGACGCCGTCGTCGGCCACTCGCAGGGCGAGATCGCCGCGGCCGCCGTCTCCGGCGCCCTGTCGCTGGAGGACGCCGCCCGCGTCGTGGCGCTGCGCAGCCAGGCCATCGCCCGGGTGCTGGCCGGATCCGGCGGCATGATGTCGGTCCCGCTGCCCGTGGCCGAGGTCGAGGAGCGCGTCGCCGCGTACGAGGGCCTGTCCGTCGCCGCCGTCAACGGACCCCGCTCCGTGGTCGTCTCGGGTGCCACCGGGCCGCTGGAGGCCCTCCTGGCCGAGCTGACGGCCGAGGAGGTCCGCGTCCGGCGCATCGCCGTCGACTACGCCTCGCACTCCGCACAGGTGGAGCTGCTGCGGGACGAACTGCGCAGCGTCCTCGCGCCGGTCCGCCCGCGGCCCGCGCAGGTGCCCTTCTTCTCCACCGTCACCGGCGACTGGCTGGACACCACCGGCCTCGACGCCGACTACTGGTACACCAACCTCCGTGGAACCGTCCGCTTCGAGCCCGCCGTGCGCGAACTCCTCGCGCAGAACCACCGCTTCTTCATCGAGGTCAGCTCCCACCCCGTGCTCGCCATGGGCATCCAGGAGACGGCCGAGTCGGCGGAGGCCCGGGCCGCGGTGCTCGGCACGCTCCGGCGCGATGCCGGAGGCACCGACCGCTTCCTGACCTCGCTCGCCGAGGCCTTCGTCCGGGGCGCGGGCGCCGACTGGTCCCGCGTCTTCGCCGGCACCGGGGCCCGCCGGGTGCCGCTGCCCACCTACGCCTTCCAGCGCGAACACCTGTGGGCCATCCCCGCAGCGGCCCAGGACCGCCACGAAATGGACCCCGCGGACGCGGAGTTCTGGACCGCGGTCGAGGAGGAGGACGTCGACTCCCTCGCCTCCAGCCTGCACCTGGACCGCACCTCCCTGGCCCCGGTGCTCCCGGCGCTGTCGCACTGGCGCAAGCGCCGCCGCGACCTGTCGACCGTGGACTCCTGGCGCTACCACGCCACGTGGAAGCCGCTGACCGGCCTGCCCGCCGCGGCCCTGACGGGCACCTGGCTCGTCGTCACCGCCGAGGGCATCGCCGTCGACGACGTCACGGACGCCCTCGCCGCCCACGGCGCCGCCCCGCGCACGCTCGTCCTGGACGACACCTGCACGGACCGCACGGCACTGGCCGCGCGGCTGACCGCGCTCGACGGCCTGGAGGACCTCACGGGAGTGGTGTCCCTGCTGGCCGCGGCCGAGGAGCAGAACGCCGACCACCCGGCGCTCACCACCGGGCTCGCCCTGACCGTCTCGCTCGTCCAGGCACTGGGCGACACCGGCATCGACGCACCCCTGTGGTGCCTGACCCGCGGCGCGGTCTCCACCGGCCGCGCGGACCGGCTGACCCGGCCCGCCCAGGCCCAGATCCACGGCCTCGGCTGGACGGCCGCCCTCGAACACCCGCAGCGCTGGGGCGGCGTCGTCGACCTGCCCGAGCAGCTCGACCGGCGTGCCGCCGAGCGCCTGGCCGCCGTCCTCACCGGCCGCACCGGCGAGGACCAGCTCGCCGTCCGCGCCTCGGGCGTCCACATCCGCCGCATCGTGCGCGCCGCCTCCGCGGACGCCGCCCCGGCCCGCCCCTGGACGCCCCGCGGCACCACCCTCGTCACCGGCGGCACCGGCACCCTGGCCCCGCACCTGGCCCGCTGGCTCGCCGGCCAGGGCGCCGAGCACATCGTGCTGACCAGCCGCCGCGGCCCGGCGGCACCCGGCGCGGCGGAACTCGTCCGGGAACTCGCCGAGCTGGGCTGCGAAGCCACCGCCGTCGCCTGCGACCTGACCGACCGCGACGCGGTCGCCGGCATGCTCCAGGCGCTCAAGGACGACGGCCGCACCGTGCGCACGGTCGTGCACACCGCCGTCACCATCGAGCTCGCCCCGCTCGCCGAGACGACCCTCGACGGCTTCGCCAACGTCGTCGACGCCAAGGTCACCGGCGCCCGGCACCTCGACGAACTCCTCGACGACGACGAGCTCGACGCCTTCGTCCTGTACTCCTCCGCCGCGGGCATGTGGGGCAGCGGGGCGCACGCCGCCTACGTCGCCGGCAACGCCTACCTCAACGCCCTCGCCGAGCACCGCCGTGCCCGGGGCGCCCGCGCCACGGCCGTCTCCTGGGGCATCTGGGCCGACGACCTGAAGCTCGGCCGCGTCGACCCCGGCCAGATCCGCCGCAGCGGACTCGTCTTCATGGAGCCCCAACTGGCCCTCACCGGGCTGCGGCAGGCGCTCGACGCCGACGAGACGGTGCTCGCGATCGCCGACGTGGACTGGGAGCGTTACCACCCGGTCTTCACCTCCGCGCGGCCCGCCCCGCTCTTCGCCGACTTGCCCGAGGTCCGGCAGCTGGAGGAGGAGTCCGCCGAAGTCCAGTCCTCCGGCAGCGAGTTCGCCTCCCGGCTGCTCGGACTGGCCCCGGCCGAGCAGGACCGTCTCCTGCTGGACCTGGTGCGCACCGAGGCGGCCACCGCGCTCGGCCACGCCTCCCCGGACGTGCTGTCCGAGGAACGGGCCTTCCGCGACGTGGGCTTCGACTCGCTGACCGCCGTCGACCTGCGCAACCGGATCGCCGCCGTCACCGGGCTCGCCCTGCCGAGCACCATGGTCTTCGACTACCCCAACCCGCTCGCGCTCGTGGCCCATCTGCGCGACGCGCTCGCCGGCGCCGGCACCGGGGCGGCCGTCGCGGTGCACGCCGCCGCGGCCCCCGCCGACGACGAGCCCATCGCCATCATCGGCATGAGCTGCCGCTACCCGGGCGGCATCGCCTCCCCGGAGGACCTGTGGCGGATCGTCGCCGAGGGCGGCGACGTCACCGGCGAGTGGCCCACCGACCGCGGCTGGGACACCGAGGGCCTCTACGACCCCGACCCCGACCGGCCGGGCCGCACCTACTCGACCCGGGGCGGCTTCCTCCACGACGCCGCCGACTTCGACGCCTCCTTCTTCGGCATCTCGCCCCGCGAGGCGCTGGCCATGGACCCCCAGCAGCGCCTGCTGCTGGAGACCTCCTGGGAGGCGATGGAGCGCGCCGGCATCGACCCCGCCGCCCTGCGCGGCAGCAGCACCGGCACCTTCATCGGCGCCAGCTACCAGGACTACGCCGCCAACGCCGCGACCCCGGCGGGCAGCGAGGGACACGCCATCACCGGCACCATCTCCAGCGTCCTGTCCGGCCGCCTGTCCTACACCTACGGCTTCGAGGGCCCGGCCGTCTCGCTCGACACCGCCTGCTCCTCCTCCCTCGTCGCCCTGCACCTGGCCTGCCAGTCCCTGCGCAACGGCGAGAGCTCCCTCGCCCTCGCCGGCGGCGTCAGCATCATGTCCACGCCGTTCCCGTTCATCGGCTTCAGCCAGCAGCGGGCGATGGCGGCCGACGGCCGCTGCAAGGCCTACTCCGAAGCCGCCGACGGCATGAGCCTGGCCGAGGGCGTCGGCCTCGTCCTCGTCGAGCGGCTCTCCGACGCCCTGCGCAACGGGCACGAGGTCCTGGCCGTGATCCGCGGCTCCGCCGTCAACCAGGACGGCGCCTCCAACGGCCTGACCGCCCCCAACGGCCCGTCCCAGCAGCGCGTCATCCGCCAGGCCCTCGCCAACGCCGGCGTGACCGGCGCCGAGGTCGACGTCGTCGACGGACACGGCACCGGCACCGCCCTCGGCGACCCGATCGAGGCGCAGGCCCTGCTGGCCACCTACGGCCAGGGCCGCGACGCCGAACACCCGCTGCTGCTCGGCTCGGTGAAGTCCAACATCGGCCACACCCAGATGGCGTCCGGCGTCGCCAGCATCATCAAGATGGTCATGGCCCTGCGCCACGAGGCCGTCCCGCAGAGCCTGCACATCGACCAGCCCTCCACGCACGTCGACTGGAGCTCCGGCGCCATCCGCCTGCTCACCGAGCCGACGGCCTGGCCGGAGACCGGACACCCGCGCCGCGCGGCCGTCTCCTCCTTCGGACTCAGCGGCACCAACGTCCACACCGTCCTCGAACAGGCCCCGGAACAGCGGGCCGTGACGGACGGGACGGACCCGGCCGAGGCCCCGGCCCGCCCGGCCGGAGCCGTGGCCCTGACCCTGTCCGGCCACACCGAAGCAGGCCTGCGCGCCCAGGCCGGCCGGCTCCTGACCCACCTCGCCGGCCACCCCGAACTGCCGCTCACCGACCTCGCGTTCTCCCTCGCCACCTCCCGGGCGGCCCTGGAGCACCGCGCGGCCGTCGTCACCGAGGGCACCGACGATCAGGAAGCGCTCACCCGCGCCCTGACCGCCCTGCGCGACGGAACCCCCGACGGCAGCCTGCTCACCGGCAGCCGCGGCCGCGGCCGCCTGGCCTTCCTCTTCACCGGCCAGGGCAGCCAGCGCCCCGGGATGGGACGCGAACTCTACGAACGCCACCCCGTCTACGCCGAGGCACTGGACGCCGTACTGGCCCGCTTCGACCGCGAACTCGACCGCCCGCTGCGCGACATCCTCTTCGCCGCACCGGACACCCCCGAGGCCGCACTGCTCGACGACACCGGCTACACCCAGCCGGCCCTCTTCGCCCTCGAAGTGGCCCTGTTCCGGCTCGCCGAGTCCTGGGGCCTGCGCCCCGACTACGTCGCCGGGCACTCCATCGGCGAGTTCGCCGCCGCGCACGCGGCCGGAGTCCTCTCCCTGGACGACGCCTGCACCCTCGTCGCGGCACGCGGCCGCCTGATGGCCGCCCTGCCCGCGGGCGGCGCCATGGCCGCCGTCGAGGCGGCCGAGGACGAAGTGCTGCCCCTGCTCGCCGAGTACGACGGACGCGTCTCCGTCGCCGCCCTCAACACCCCGACGTCCCTGGTCGTCGCGGGCGACGAGGACGCGGTGCTCGCCGTCGCGGCCCGCTTCGAGGAGCAGGGCCGGCGCACCCAGCGACTGCGCGTCAGCCACGCCTTCCACTCGCCCCACATGGACGCGATGCTGGAGGACTTCGCCCGCGTCGCCGCCGGCGTCACCTACCACGCGCCCACGCTGCCGCTGGTGTCCACCGTCACCGGCGAACTCGCCCCGGCCGACGCGCTCTGCTCGCCGGAGTACTGGACCGGGCAGGTCCGCGCCACCGTCCGCTTCGCCGACGCCGTGCGCCGGCTCACCGAGTCCGGCGTGAGCACCTTCTTCGAACTCGGCCCGGACGCCGTGCTCTCCGGCGCCGTCCGCGCGACCGTCGACGAGGACGGCGGCGCCGCCGCGATCCCGGCCCTGCGCCGCAACCACCCCGAGGACCCGGCCCTCACCACCGCCCTCGCCCGGCTCCACGTGCACGGCGTACGGGTCGACTGGACCGCCGTGTTCGCCGGTACCGGCGCCCGCCGCACCGAGCTGCCGACCTACCCCTTCCAGCGCGAGCGCTACTGGCCGGAGGCCGTCGAGGCGGCCCCTGCCGTGGCGGGCCCCGCGGACGAGGCGGACGCCGAGTTCTGGTCGGCCGTCGAGCGCGCGGACCTCTCCACCCTGGGCAACTCCCTGGAGCTGGACGACGACACCCTCACCACCGTCGTGCCGGCCCTGGCCTCCTGGCGCCGCAAGCGCCGGGAACACTCCACCGTCGACGGCTGGCGCTACCGGGTCACCTGGAAGCCCCTGACCGGCACGGCCGCCTCCGGCCCTGCCGCCCCGACCGGCACCTGGCTGGTGCTCGCACCGGCCGGCGCCGCCGACCGGGCATGGTCCGACACCGTCACCGACGCCCTCGCCACCGACACCGTCCGCATCGAGGTCGCCGCCGCGGAGCGCGAGGCCCTCACCGGCCGCCTGCGCGAACTGGCCGAGGAAGGACACCGGTTCACCGGCGTCCTGTCCCTGCTCGCGCTCGACGACGAGGACGGGAACGGCACCCCCGGAGTCCCCGCCGGCCTGCTGCTGACGGCAACGGCCGTACAGGCACTGGGCGACGCCGGCATCGAGGCGCCCCTGTGGTGCGTGACCCGCACCGCGGTGGCCGCCGGCCGCTCCGAGCAGCTCGCCCGGCCGGCCCAGGCCGCCGTCTGGGGCCTGGGCAGGGTCGTCGCACTGGAACACCCGGAGCGCTGGGGCGGTCTCGTCGACCTCCCCGACGAGCTCGCCGACACCACCCTGCGCCGACTGGCCACCGCGCTCGCCGGACGCGACGGCGAGGACCAGCTCGCCGTGCGCGCCACCGCGACGTTCGCCCGCCGCCTGGCGCACCACCCCCTCGGGGAGACCCCCGCGCCCGACGGGTTCCGGCCCGCCGGCACGGTGCTCGTCACCGGCGGCACCGGGGCCCTGGGCGGCCACGTCGCCCGCTGGCTCGCCGCACGCGGCGCCGAGCACCTGCTGCTGGTCAGCCGGCGCGGCGCCGACGCACCGGGAGCCGCGGAACTGCGCGCAGAACTGGAGGAGTCGGGCACCCGCGTGACCCTCGCCGCCTGCGACACCGCCGACCGCGACGCGCTCGCCGCCGTCCTGGCCGCGGTCCCCGAGGAGCACCCGCTCACCGCCGTGTTCCACACCGCGGGCACCGTCGACGACGGCGTCGTCGACACCCTCACCCCCGAGCAGTTCACCGCCGTCCTGCACGCCAAGGTCACCGCCACGCTCGCCCTGCACGAGGCGACCCGCGGGCACGACCTGACCGCCTTCGTGCTCTTCTCCTCCGTCGCGGGCACCCTCGGCGCCCCCGGCCAGGGCAACTACGCCGCCGCCAACGCCTTCCTCGACGCCTTCGCCGAGCACCGCCGCGCGGCGGGCCTGCCCGCGACCTCCCTCGCCTGGGGTCCCTGGGCCGAGAGCGGCATGGCCGTCGACGCGACCGGTGTCGAGAGCCGCGTCCGCCGCGGGGGCTTCGCCCCCATGGCACCCGACAGGGCCCTCGCCGCGATGCAGCGGGCGATCGAGCACGACGCCACCGTGCTGACCCTCGCCGACATCGACTGGGCACGCTACGCGGAGGCCTTCACCGCACTGCGCCCCAACCCCGCCGTCGGCGACCTGCCCGAACTGCGCCGCACCGGCTCCGCGGAGCCGGCCGGGGCACCGGAGGCGGGCCTGCGGGAACCGGCGCTGCGCCGGCAGCTCGCCGGGCTGAACGCCTCCGCACGCCCCCGGTTCGTCCTGGACCTCCTGCGCGGACACGTGGCCGCGGTCCTCGGGCACTCCGGCGCCGAGACCATCGGCGCCGACCAGGCCTTCAGCAACCTCGGCTTCGACTCGCTGACCATCGTCGAACTGCGCAACGCCCTGACGTCCACGACCGGGCTCAAGCTGCCCCCGACGCTCGTCTACGACTACCCGACCCCGCACGCCCTCGCCGACTTCCTGCTGGCCGAACTCCTCGACACCCTGCCCGACGACGCCGACCGGGCCGCCCCGGCCCCGGCCGGCCGGGCGGCGGACGACGACCCGATCGCCATCGTCGGCATGAACTGCCGCTTCCCCGGCGGCGTCCGGTCGCCCGAGGACCTCTGGCAGCTGCTGGTCCGCGGCGAGGACGCGATCTCCGGATTCCCCGCGGACCGCGGCTGGGACCTCGACGGGCTCGCCCGGGGAGCCTCGGCGACCGTCGAGGGCGGATTCCTCGAAGGCGTCGGCCTGTTCGACGCCGGCTTCTTCGGCATCTCGCCGCGCGAGGCCCTCGCCATGGACCCCCAGCAGCGCCTGCTGCTGGAGACCTCCTGGGAGGTCTTCGAGCGCGCCGGAATCGACGCCACCACCCTGCGCGGCAGCCGCACCGGCGTCTTCGTCGGCACCAACGGCCAGGACTACGTCACCCTCCTGCGCCAGGGCACCGCCGACGTCCGCGGCCACGTCGCCACCGGAATCTCCGCCAGCGTCATGTCCGGCCGGCTCTCCTACGCCTTCGGCTTCGAGGGCCCGGCCGTCACCGTCGACACCGCCTGCTCGTCCTCGCTCGTCGCCCTGCACATGGCCGCACAGTCCCTGCGCAGCGGCGAGTGCACCCTCGCCCTGGCCGGCGGCGTCTCGGTCATGTCCAGCCCCGACGCCTTCACCGAGTTCACGGTCCAGGGCGGGCTGGCCCCCGACGGCCGCTGCAAGGCCTTCGCCGACGCGGCCGACGGCACGAGCTGGTCCGAGGGCGTGGGCGTGCTCGTCCTGGAGCGCCTCTCCGACGCCCGCCGCAACGGCCACGACGTCTGGGGCATCGTCCGCGGCACCGCCGTCAACCAGGACGGCGCCTCGAACGGCCTGACCGCCCCCAACGGCAGGGCGCAGCAGCGGGTCATCCGCCGGGCCCTCACCGACGCCGACCTCACCCCCGCCGACGTCGACGTCGTCGAGGCGCACGGCACCGGCACCCGGCTCGGCGACCCCATCGAGGCCCAGGCCCTCATCGCCGCCTACGGCAAGGAGCGGCAGCTCCCGCTGCTCCTCGGAGCGGTCAAGTCGAACCTGGGCCACACCCAGGCCGCCGCCGGTGTCGCCGGCGTCATCAAGATGGTCCTGGCGATGCGCCACGGCGCACTGCCCAAGACTCTGCACGTGGACGCCCCGTCCGCACACGTCGACTGGTCGGACGGCGCCGTCTCGCTCATCACGGAGCAGCAGGCGTGGCCGGAGACCGGGCACGCCCGCCGGGCCGGCGTCTCCGCCTTCGGCGTCAGCGGCACGAACGCCCACGTCATCATCGAGCAGGCACCGGCGGCTGCGCCCGTCGCGGACGAGCCCGCCACGGTGCCGGGCCTGGCGCCCTGGCCGGTGTCGGGCAAGTCCGAGGCCGCGCTGGCGGCACAGCTGGAGCAGCTCTCCGCACTGTCCGGCCGGTCGTCGGCCGACGTGGGGTACTCCCTGGCCACCGGCAGGGCCGCGTTCGCCCACCGGGCGGTACTGCTGGCCGACGGCGAACAGATGACGGAACTCGCCCGCGGCACCGCCCCGGAGGTCGCCGGCAAGCTCGCCGTGCTCTTCTCGGGCCAGGGCTCGCAGCGCGTGGGAATGGGCCGGGAACTGTACGGCCGCTTCCCGGTGTTCGCCGAGGCCCTCGACGCGGTGGCGGCCCACTTCGACGCCGAACTGGAACGCCCGCTGCACGCCGTCATGTCCGGCGAAGCGGACGGTCTGGACGAGACGGGCTTCACCCAGCCCGCCCTGTTCGCCATCGAGGTGGCGCTGTTCCGGCTGGCCGAATCCTGGGGCATCCGACCGGACTTCGTCGCCGGGCATTCGATCGGTGAGATTGCTGCGGCGCATGTGGCCGGAGTGTTCTCGCTGGAGGACGCCTGCACTCTGGTGGCGGCCCGGGCACGGCTGATGAACGCCCTGCCCGCGGGCGGCGCCATGGTGGCTGTTCAGGCTGCCGAGAACGAGGTGGCCGGCCGACTGGTCGACGGTGTGTCGATCGCGGCGGTCAACGGCCCGCAGGCAGTCGTCCTCGCCGGTGACGAGGCGGCAGTGCTGCGCGTCGCGGAGAAGCTGGCCGGTGAGGGGCGCAAGACGCAGCGCCTGTCGGTGAGTCACGCCTTCCACTCGTCGCTGATGGAGCCGATGCTGGCGGACTTCCGCCGGGTCGTCGAAGGCCTGTCCTTCGGTGCCCCGCAGATTCCGGTCGTGTCCAACGTGACGGGTGAACTGGCTTCCGCAGAGCTGCTGTGCTCGGTGGAGTACTGGGTCCGGCATGTGCGGGAGACGGTGCGGTTCGCCGATGGTGTGCGTGCGCTGGAGGCCGAAGGCGCGTCGGTGTTCCTGGAGTTGGGTCCGGACGGTGTGCTGACGGCGATGGCCCAGCACAGCCTGGACGGCGCCGCGGTGGCCGTGTCCGCCCTGCGCAAGGACCGCTCCGAGGAGACCGCCCTGCTCACCGCCCTCGCGCGGCTTCACGTCGCGGGGGTCGAGGTGGACTGGGCCGGGTTCTTCACCGGCACCGGCGCCCGCCGTACCGACCTGCCCACCTACCCCTTCCAGCAGGAGTGGTTCTGGCCGGAGGCCGCGCCCGCAGGGCACGGCCAGGCCGGTCCGGACGACACCGTGGACGCCGAGTTCTGGGCCGCGGTGGAGCGCGAGGACCTCGAGTCGCTGTCGGCCGATCTCGACCTGGACGACGCCGCGTTGTCGGCCCTCGTCCCCGCCCTGTCCACCTGGCGCCGCAAGCGCGCCGAGCGCTCGGCCGTCGACGGCTGGCGCTACCACGTGACGTGGAAGCCGCTCACCGGGACCGCGTCGGGCACCCTCACCGGACCGTGGCTGGCGCTCGTCCCGGCGGAAAGCGCCGACGACGAGTGGACCGCCGCCGTGGTCGCCGCTCTCGGCGACGACGCCGTGCGCGTCGAGATGCCCGCCACCGACCGGGACGCACTGACCGGACGCCTTGCCGAACTCGCCGCAGAGGGAACCGGGTTCGCCGGTGTCGTCTCGCTGCTCGCGGTCTCGGGCGCCGGCACCGTCCCCGTCGGCCCGGCACGGCCGGACGAGACGGTGCAGGCGCTGGCCGATGCCGGTGTCGACGCCCCGCTGTGGTGCATCACCCGCGGCGCCGTGTCCGTGGGCCGCTCGGAAACCGAGGTCGACACCGCCCAGGCCACGGTCTGGGGGCTCGGCCGGGTGGCGGCCCTGGAGCACCCGGAGCGCTGGGGCGGCCTCGTCGACGTGGCGCACGTGCTCGACCGGCGCTCGGCCGACCGGTTCCGCGCCGTGCTGTCCGGTACGGACGAGGACCAGGTGGCGCTGCGGCCGTCCGGCGCCTTCGGGCGCAGGCTGGTGCACGCCACGGCGGACGCCCGCTCGGCGTCGTGGCAGCCGTCCGGCACCGTCCTGGTCGCCGGCGCAGCACCCGGCTCCGGCGGGCACATCGCCCGCTGGCTCGCCGAGAACGGAGCCCGGCACGTCCTGCTGGCCGGTGCAGCCGCACCGGACGCGGCGGAACTGGGCGCCGAACTCGACGCGATGGGCGCCGGGTTGACCGTCGTCACCTGCGCCCCGACCGACGGTGAGGCGCTGCTGGGCGCGCTCGCCCCGATCGCGGCGGAGCACCCGCTGACCGCGGTGGTGTACGCCGGTGCGGACGGTGCACCCTCCTCCGACGAGCCGGGCGCGGCCCTGGCCGCGCTGCACGCGGACGCCGAGAGCCTGGCGGCCGTGGCCGAAGCGGCAGTCGGCGACCGGCCCCTGGACGCGTTCGTCCTCTTCTCCTCGATCGCCGGCACCTGGGGTGCGAGCGGCAGGGGAGCGGACGCCGCGGCCGGAGCCCTGCTGGACGCCCTGGCCCTGCAGTACCGTGCACGCGGACTGCGTGCCCTGACGGTCGCGTGGGGTGCCTGGACGGGCGGTACCGACGACTCCCTGGCCGCGCACCTGCGGGCCAACGGCCTGCCCACGATGGACTCCCGGCAGGCCCTGACCGCGCTCGCCCGCTGTGTCGGTGACGACGTCGCCTCGGTGACGGTCGCCGACGTGCAGTGGGACCGGTTCGTCCCCGCCTTCACCCGCACCCGCCGCAGTGCCCTCTTCGCGGACCTGCCCGAGGTCCGCGAGACCCTGGCGGGCTCCGGCGGCGCCGGGCAGGAGACGGCGGGCTCCGCGTCCGCACTCCGGGCCCGGCTCGCGGCCCGCCCGGCCGCGGAGCGGACCGAGGAGCTGCTGGCCATGGTCCGCCGCGAGGTGGCCTCGGTGCTCGGCTTCGCCGACGTCGACGCCGTCCCGACCGGACAGGCCTTCAGGGACCTCGGCTTCGACTCGCTGACCGCCGTCGACCTCCGCAACCAGCTCGCCACCGCAACGGGCCTGTCCCTGCCCGCCACGCTCGTCTTCGACTACCCGACGGCCGAGACGCTGGCCGGCCACCTCCAGGCCGAACTCCTGGGCGAGGACGGCGACGAGCAGTCCCGCACGGGCGCTCCCCGGATGCGGGGTGCCGCCGCGGACGACGATCCCATCGTGATCGTCGGCATGAGCTGCCGCTACCCGGGCGGGGTCCGCTCGCCCGAGGACCTGTGGGAGCTGGTGGCCGCGGGTGGGGACGCCATCGGAGGCTTCCCCACCGACCGGGGCTGGGACCTGGACCGGCTGCTGCACGGCGACCGGGACGGCCGCGGCCGCACCATCGCCGAGGGAGGCGGATTCCTCTACGACGTGGCGGACTTCGACCCCGGCTTCTTCGGGATCTCGCCGCGCGAGGCGACCGTGATGGACCCGCAGCAGCGCATCCTGTTGCAGGCCGCCTGGGAGGCCCTGGAGCGCACCGGCATCGACCCGGCCGGGCTGCGCGGCGGTGACACCGGCGTGTTCATCGGCGGCGGCTCGGGCGACTACCGGCCCGATGCGGGCCAGTTCGGCCACGCCCAGACCGCACAGTCGGCCAGCCTGCTCTCCGGCCGGGTGTCCTACTCCCTCGGCCTGGAAGGCCCCTCCGTCAGCGTCGACACGGCCTGCTCGTCCTCGCTGGTGGCACTCCACCTGGCCGCCCAGGCCCTGCGCAACGGCGAGTGCGCGGTCGCGCTCACCGGCGGTGTGACGGTGATGTCCACCCCGGTGAACTTCGTCGAGTTCGGGGAGATGGGAGCCCTCTCGCCCGACGGCCGCTGCCGGGCCTTCTCGGCCTCGGCCGGCGGCACCGGCTGGTCCGAGGGCGTGGGCGTCCTCGTCCTGGAGCGCCTCTCGGACGCCCGCCGCAACGGGCATGAGGTCCTCGCCGTCCTGCGCGGCTCGGCGATCAACCAGGACGGTGCCAGCAACGGCATCACCGCCCCCAACGGCCCCTCGCAGCGCCGTGTCATCCGGCGGGCCCTGGCCGACGCCGGCCTGGCGCCGGCCGACGTGGACGCCGTGGAGGCCCACGGCACGGGCACCACCCTGGGCGACCCGATCGAGGCCCAGGCCCTGCTGGCCACCTACGGCCAGGACCGCGAACGGCCGCTGCTGCTGGGCTCGTTGAAGTCCAACCTCGGACACACCCAGGCGGCCGCCGGTGTTGCCGGTGTGATCAAGATGGTGATGGCGATGCGCCACGGCGTCCTGCCCAGGACCCTGCACCTCGACGAGCCCTCCACGCACGTCGACTGGACCGCGGGTGCCGTCGAGCTCCTGGCCGACGCGGCCGCATGGCCGGAGACCGGCCGCCCGCGCCGGGCGGGCATCTCCGCCTTCGGCGCCAGCGGCACCAACTCCCACGTCATCATCGAGCAGCCCGCACCGGCCGGCACCGCGGACGCGGCGGCCGGCACCGCGGACGAGTCCCGCGGCCTGCTGCCCGTGCCCGTCTCGGCCGCCGCGCCGGACGCGCTGCAGGACCAGGCCCGGCAGCTGCACGCCTACGTGGCCGGACACCCCGGACTCACCGTCGCCGGACTCGCCCTGTCCACGGCCACGACCCGGTCGGCCTTCACCCACCGGGCCGCGGTTCTCGCCGGCGGCCGCGACGACCTGCTCGAAGGCCTGGCCGCACTGGCCGACGGCCTCGACACGCCGCAGGTCGTGCGGGGCAGCACGGAGACGCGCCGCGGCAAGCTGGCGGTGCTGTTCTCCGGCCAGGGCTCGCAGCGCGTCGGGATGGGACAGGAACTCGCCGCACGCTTCCCGGCGTTCGCCGAGGCCCTCGACGCCGTGACCGCGCAACTGGACACCGAGCTGGAACGCCCCCTGCGGGACGTCATGTTCGGCGACGCGGACCGGCTGAACGAAACCGGCTTCACCCAGCCCGCACTGTTCGCCATCGAGGTGGCACTGTTCCGGCTCGCCGAATCCTGGGGCGTCCGCCCGGACTTCGTCGCCGGACACTCCGTCGGCGAGATCGCGGCGGCCCACGTGGCCGGAGTGTTCTCGCTGGAGGACGCGTGCCGGCTGGTGGCCGCACGGGCGCGGCTCATGAACGCCCTGCCCGCAGGCGGCGCCATGGTCGCCGTCCGGGCCACCGAGGAGGAGGCACTGGCGCACCTGACCGACGGCGTGTCGATCGCCGCGGTCAACGGCCCGGAGTCGGTGGTCCTCTCCGGTGACGAGAGCGCCGTCCTCGCCCTCGCGGAGAAGTTCACGGCCGACGGACGCAAGACTAGGCGTTTGCGGGTCAGCCATGCATTTCACTCTCTGCACATGGACGCCATGCTCGAGGACTTCCGACGGGTCGCCCGGAGCATCGCCTACGACGCCCCGGTGATCCCGCTCGTCTCCAACCTGACCGGCGAGACGGCCACCGAGCAGCAGGTGTGCTCCCCGGACTACTGGGTGCGCCACGTCCGCGAGGCCGTCCGCTTCGGCGACGGCATACGCACCCTCGCCGAGCGCGGCGTGTCCGTCTTCCTCGAACTCGGCCCCGACGGCTCGCTGTGCGCCATGGCCCAGGACACCCTCGACGCCCTGTCCGCGCAGGCGGTGACCGTACCGGCCCTGCGCAAGGACCGCGGCGAGGAGGCCTCCGTGGTCACCGCGCTCGCCCGGCTGCACGTCGGCGGACTGACCCCGCACTGGCACGCCGTGCTGGGAACCGACGGGACCACCTCCCGCCACACCGACCTGCCCACCTACCCGTTCCGGCGCCAGAGGTTCTGGCCGGAGTCGCAGCCGGCCGCCGTCCCCGGTACGGCCGACGGCCAGGACGACGGCTTCTGGTCGGCCGTGGAGGGCGAGGACTTCGCCTCGCTGGAGTCGACCCTGAACGTCGACGGCGAAGCACTGTCCAAGGTCCTGCCTGCACTCGCGGACTGGCGCCGCCGCCGCAACGTCCTGGGCACCGTCGACAGCTGGCGGCAGCAGATCACCTGGAAGCCGCTGACCCTCGGGTCCGCCAAGGCCCCGACGGGCACCTGGCTCGCCGTGATCCCCGCGGGACACGCCGACGACCCCTGGGTCGCCGACGCCGTCGCCGCCCTGGGCCCGGACACCGTGCGCCTGGAAACGGCCGGCCCCGACCGGGCCGCGCTGGCGGAACTGCTGCGCAAGCAGACCGCCGACGGACACGGGTTCACCGGGGTGGTCTCCCTGCTCGCCCTCGCGGAGGCACCCGCCCCCGCCGGGCCGGCCCTCACCGCCACCCTGGTCCAGGCCCTCGGCGACGCGGACATCGCCGCACCCCTGTGGTGCGTCACCCGCGGCGCGGTCGCGGCCACGCCCTCCGAGCCGCTGCCCGGACTCGTCCAGGCCGCCGTGTGGGGACTGGGACGCGTCGCCGCCCTGGAACACCCGCAGCGCTGGGGCGGACTGATCGACCTGCCCGGGACGCTCGACGAGCGGACCGCCGCCCGCCTCGGCGCCTTCCTCGCGGCCCCCGGCGGCGAGGACCAGATCGCGATCCGGCCCTCGTCCGTCCTCGGCCGCAGGCTGGTGCCCGTACCGGCCGGGCGGACCGCACAGGAGTGGAACCCCACCGGCACCGTCCTGATCACCGGCGGCACCGGGGCACTCGGCGCCCACGTGGCACGCGAGCTGGCCCGTGCGGGCGCGCAGCACCTGCTGCTCCTCAGCCGCCGCGGCGCGGACGCGCCCGGAGCGGACGAACTGCGGGCCGAACTCACCGCCCTGGGCGCGCAGGTCACGCTCACCGCGTGCGACGCGGCCGACCGGGAAGCGCTCGCCGGAGTCCTCGCGGACATCCCGGCGGAGGCTCCCCTCACCGGTGTCGTCCACACCGCGGGCGTGCTCGACGACGGCGTGCTCGACAGCCTCACCCCGGACCGCTTCGAGGCCGTCTTCCACGCCAAGGCCGCCTCGGCCCTGGCCCTGCACGACCTCACCCGCGAGCTGGACCTGGCCGTGTTCGCCCTGTTCTCCTCGACGTCCGGCGCCGTCGGCAACCCCGGCCAGGCCGGCTACGCCGCGGCCAACGCCGTCCTGGACGCCCTCGCCGAACAGCGCCGGGCCGACGGCCTCGCGGCGACCTCGATCGCCTGGGGCCCCTGGAACGGCGGCGGCATGGCCGCCGGGGGACGGGCCGCCGAGGCGGCCCGGCGCACCGGACTCCGGCCGCTCGACCCCGACCTCGCCGTCACGGCACTGCGCCGGGCCGTCATGGACGGCCGGCCCACCGAGGTCGTCGTCGACGTCGAACACGAGGCGTTCGCCCGGCACTTCACCGCGGTGCGCCCCAGCGCGCTCCTCGCGGAGCAGTCCGTCGGCACCGGGTCCCGCCCGTCCGGACACCCGGACGAGGAGACCTCCGGCACCGCCCTGCGCGAGCGGCTGACGGGCCTGTCTCCCACACAGCGCTCCGCGGCCGTACTGGACCTGGTACGCACCCGGGCCGCCGCCGTGCTGGGACATCCCACGGCCGACGCCGTCGGCTCCGACCGGGCGTTCCGGGACCTGGGCTTCGACTCCCTCAGCGCGGTCGAGCTGCGCAACCAGCTCAACGCCGCGACGGGACTGAACCTCACGGCCACGCTCGTCTTCGACCACCCCAGCCCCGCCGACCTGGCAGGCCACGTCCTCGGCCTCCTCGTTCCGGAGGGCGGGCCGCAGGAGACGGACGCCGAAGGCCTCGACCAGTCCCGCATCAGGGCCCTGCTCGCCTCCGTCTCCATGGCCCAGCTGCGCGAGATCGGCGTGCTGGACCCCCTGCTCAAGCTCGCGGCCGCCCGGACCGCGGAGTCCGACGCCGAAGCCACCACCACGACGGAGGCGGACGCCTACGACGAGTCGATCGACGCGATGGACGTCGCCGGCCTGGTGCAGGCGGCACTCGACGGCAATTCCCACCAAGAGCGCTGAAAGAACGGACCATGACCACATCCAGCGAAACCGTCGTCGCAGCCCTGCGAGCCTCGCTCAAGGAAACCGAGCACCTGCGCCGGCAGAACCGCAAGCTCGTCGCCGCGGCCACGGAGCCGATCGCGATCGTGGCGATGAGCTGCCGGTACCCCGGTGGCGTGCACTCGCCCGAGGACCTGTGGGAGCTCCTGGCCGCCGGCAAGGACGCGATCGGCCCGTTCCCCACGGACCGCGGCTGGGACCTGGACGCCCTCCGGGACGCCGGGGTCGACCGGCGCGGCAACGCCGTCAGCCAGGAAGGAGGCTTCCTCGACGGCGTGGGGGACTTCGACGCGGACTTCTTCGGGATCTCCCCGCGCGAGTCCCTCACCATGGACCCCCAGCAGCGCCTGCTGCTGGAGACCTCCTGGGAGGCGATCGAGCGGGCCGGCATCGACCCGGTGTCCCTGCGCGGCAGCCGCACCGGCGTGTACGTCGGCACGAACGGACAGGACTACGCCTACCTGCTCGTGCGTTCCCTGGCGGACGCCACCGGTGACATCGGCACCGGAATCGCCGCCAGCGCCACCTCCGGGCGGCTGTCCTACACCCTGGGCCTGGAAGGCCCGGCGGTGACCGTCGACACCGCGTGCTCGGCCTCGCTCGTGGCCCTGCACACGGCGGCCCAGGCCCTCCGGTCCGGCGAGTGCTCGCTGGCCCTGGTCGGCGGAGTCAACGTCATGTCGTCCCCCGGCTCCCTGATGGAGTTCAGCCGGCAGGGCGGACTGGCGGCGAACGGCCGGTGCAAGGCGTTCTCCGACGCCGCCGACGGCACTGGATGGTCCGAGGGCGTGGGCGTCCTCCTCGTCGAGCGCCTGAGCGACGCCCGCCGCAACGGACACCCCGTCCTGGCCGTCGTCCGCGGCTCGGCCGTCAACCAGGACGGCGCGTCCAACGGCTTCACCGCCCCCAACGGCCCGTCCCAGCAGCGGGTGATCCAGCAGGCCCTGGCCAGCGCCGGGCTGACGGCCCCGGACGTGGACGCCGTCGAGGCCCACGGCACCGGGACGCCGCTCGGCGACCCGATCGAGGCCCAGGCGCTGCTGGCCACCTACGGCCAGGACCGCGAACAGCCGCTGCTGCTCGGGTCGGTGAAGTCCAACCTCGGCCACACCCAGGCCGCGGCCGGTGTGGCGGGGATCATCAAGACCGTCATGGCGATGCAGCACGGCGTGCTGCCGCAGACCCTGCACGTCGACGCGCCGTCGTCCCATGTGGACTGGTCGGCCGGTGCGGTGGAACTGCTGACGGAGCCCCGGGAATGGCCGAAGGCCGACCGGCCGTGGCGGGCGGGCGTGTCGTCGTTCGGCATCAGCGGCACCAACGCCCACGTGATCCTGGAACAGGCGGACCCGGCCGAGGAGCCGGAGACCGGTTCGGAGCCGGCGCCCGGCCTGGTGCCGTGGCCGGTCTCGGGCCGGTCCGAGGAGGCGCTGGCGGCACAGATCGAGCAGATCTCCGCACTGCGGGGCACGTCGTCACCGGTGGACGTGGGGTACTCGCTCGCCGCGGGCCGTTCGACGTTCGAACACCGGGCGGTGCTGCTGGCGCAGGGCCCCGACGGCGAACTCTCCGAGCCGGCCCGGGGCCGCGCGGAGACCGGCCGCCAACTGGCGGTGTTGTTCTCGGGTCAGGGTGCGCAGCGGGTGGGGATGGGCCGGGAGTTGTACGGCCGGTTCCCGGTGTTCGCCGAGGCGCTGGATGCGGTGCTGGCGCACTTCGACGGTGAGCTGCGTGAGGTGCTGTTCACCGACACCGATGAAGTGCGGCTGAACGAGACGGGGTTCACGCAGCCTGCGCTGTTCGCGGTCGAGGTGGCGCTGTTCCGGCTGGCCGAGTCGTGGGGGATCCGTCCGGACTTCGTTGCCGGTCATTCGATCGGTGAGATTGCTGCGGCTCATGTGGCCGGGGTGTTCTCGCTGGAGGACGCCTGCACTCTGGTGGCGGCGCGGGCGCGGCTGATGAACGCCCTGCCCGCGGGTGGTGCGATGGTGGCTGTTCAGGCTGCCGAGGACGAGGTGGCCGGCCGGCTGGTCGACGGTGTGTCGATTGCTGCGGTCAACGGCCCGCAGGCGGTGGTGATCGCCGGTGACGAGGCGGCGGTGCTGCGCGTTGCGGAGGAGCTGGCCGGTGAGGGGCGCAAGACGCAGCGTCTGTCGGTGAGTCACGCCTTCCATTCGTCGCTGATGGAGCCGATGCTGGCGGACTTCCGCCGGGTCGTGGAGGGCTTGTCCTTCGGCGTCCCGCAGATTCCGGTCGTGTCGAATGTGACAGGTGAGCTCGCTTCCGCGGAGCTGCTGTGCTCGGTGGAGTACTGGGTCCGGCATGTGCGGGAGACCGTGCGGTTCGCCGACGGTGTGCGTGCGCTGGAGGCCGAAGGCGCGACGGTGTTCCTGGAGTTGGGTCCGGATGGTGTGCTGACGGCGATGGCCCAGCACAGCCTGGACGGCGCCCCTCTCGCGGTGTCCGCTCTGCGCAAGGACCGTTCCGAGGAGACGGCCCTGCTCACCGCCCTCGCGCGCCTGTACGTGGCCGGCGTCGAGGTCGACTGGGAGGCCTGGTTCGCCGGCACGGGTGCCCGTCGCGTCGATCTGCCGACCTACCCGTTCCAGCACGAGCGTTACTGGCCTCGGCCCGCCGCACTGTCGGGCGACGTCACCGGTGCGGGCCTCCGGCCCGCCGAGCACCCGTTGCTGGGTGCGACGCTCGCGCTCGCGGACTCCGGCGAGGTGGTGTTCACGGGCAGGCTGTCGTTGCAGACGCATCCGTGGCTCGCCGACCATGTCATGGGCGGCAGCGTGCTCTTCCCGGCGACCGGTTTCCTGGAGCTGGCGCTGCGCGCGGGCGACCAGGTCGGCTGCGACCGGGTCGAGGAATTCCTCCTGCTCACCCCGCTGGTGCTCACGGAGGAGGGTGCCGCCCAGGTCCAGGTGCTGATCGCGCCCGCCGACGAGACGGGCGCCCGTTCCCTCTCGGTGTACTCGCGCCCCGACGGGGCCGTCGAGCAGCCGTGGGCGCAGCACGCGCACGGCACGCTGACCACGGGGGAGCGGATCGGGGACTTCGGCTCCCAGGTCTGGCCGCCGCAGGATGCGGTGGCCGTCGACCTGGAGGGCTTCTACGACGGGACCGGTTACGGCCCCGCCTTCCAGGGGCTGCGCTCGGTCTGGCAGTGCGAGGGCGGTGCCTGCATCGAGGTCGCGCTGCCGGACCTGGTCGCGGAGGACGCCGAGTCCTTCGGGATCCACCCGGCGCTGCTGGACGCGGTGCTCCAGTCCCACCGGATGGCCGGCGTCGGCACCGAGGGCGACCAGTTCCTGCCGTTCGCCTGGCGAGGCGTGTCGCTGCACGCCGGAGGCGCATCGGTGGTGCGGGCCCGGGTGATGAGGACCGGTGACGACTCGGTGTCCATCGCGGCCGTCGACGTCGAAGGCGCCCCCGTGCTCTCCGCCGAGGCCATGGTGATGCGGGCCTACCAGGCCCCCGCAGCCGGCCAGTCGGCGGCGCAGCGTGCCGCGGAGAACGGTGCGCTGTTGTCGCTGGACTGGGTGGCGGCTGCCGAGGTGGCGTCCACCGGGTCGCGGTGTGTGGCGTTGGGCGCCGACGAGTTGGGCGTGGGTGCGTCGGTTGCGTCGCTGGCGGATCTCTCGGGTGACGAGGATCTGGTGGTGGCCTTCGTGTCCGGCGGCGCCGATGGTGATGTCCCTGCGGCTGCCCATGAGTTGACGGCCCGGGTGCTCGGCCTGGTCCAGGAGTGGACCGGTCGGGAGGAGTCCGACGGGTCGCGTCTGGTGTTCGTGACGCGTGGTGGCGTGTCGGCTCGTGAGGGTGAGCCGGTGGGGGATGTCGCTGCCGGTGCGGTGTGGGGCCTGGTGCGGTCCGCGCAGTCGGAGAACCCGGGCCGGTTCGCACTGGTCGACCTGCAGGACGAAACCGCGGACTTCGCGGAGGTACTGGGGGTTCTGCCGGGTCTGCTGGCGACCGGGGACGCCCAGTTCGTCGTACGCGACGGCGAGGTCCGCATAGCGCGACTGGCCCAACTGGGCAGCAGCGCAGGACTGCTCCCGCCCGCCGACGTGCCGTGGCGCCTGGACAGCTCCGCCAAGGGCAGCCTGGACAACCTGGAACTCGCGCCCTGCCCGGAGATCCTGGAGCCCCTCACGCCGGGGCAGGTCCGTATTCAGGTCGAGGCCGCCGGTGTGAACTTCCGCGACGTGCTCAACGCCCTGGGCATGTACCCGGGCGAAGCCGGACTGCTGGGCGCCGAAGCGGCCGGTGTGGTGACCGGGACCGGGCCAGGGGTGAGCGGGTTCCGCCCGGGCGACCGGGTGATGGGCATGGTCTTCGGCGGCTACGGCCCGGTGGCCGTGACCGACCAGCGACTCCTGACCCGTATGCCCGAGGACTGGTCGGCCGCCCGCGCGGCGTCCGTGCCGCTGGTCTTCCTGACCGCGCTCTACGCACTGAAGGACCTCGCCGGCCTGCGGCCGGGCCAGTCGATCCTCATCCACGCCGGTGCCGGTGGCGTCGGCATGGCGGCGATCCAGCTGGCGAAGCACCTGGGCGCCGAAGTGTTCGCCACGGCCAGTGAGGGCAAGTGGGACACCCTGCGCGAACTGGGCGTTGCCGACGACCACATCGCCTCGTCCCGCACCACCGAGTTCGAGCAGCGCTTCCTCGCCGTCACGGACGGCCGCGGCGTGGACGTCGTCCTCAACGCCCTCGCCGGCGAGTTCGTCGACGCCTCGCTGCGGCTGACCGCCGCCGGTGGCTGTTTCCTGGAGATGGGCAAGACCGACATCCGGGACCCCGAGTCCACGGCACCGGTGCACTACCACGCGTTCGACCTCGCCGACGCGGGCCCGGACCGGGTGCAGGAGATGCTCACCGAACTGCTGGAGCTCTTCGCCGCCGAGGCGTTGAACACGCTGCCGGTGGCGACCTGGGACGTGCGGCGGGCGCCGGAGGCGTTCCGGTACATGAGCCGGGCCCAGCACATCGGCAAGATCGTGCTGACCTTGCCGCGCGCCTGGGACCCGGAGGGCACGGTCCTGATCACCGGTGGTACGGGTGGTCTGGGCAGCGAGCTGGCCCGGCATCTGGTGGCCGAGCGCGGCATGCGGCACCTGTTGCTGGTGAGCCGCAGCGGTCCGGATGCGCCGGGTGTGGGCGAGCTGCGTGCGGAACTGGCCGAGCAGGGTGCCGAGGTGAACGTCCTCGCCTGTGACGTGGCCGACGGTGAAGCGGTGGCTGCGGCGGTGGGTTCGGTTCCCGCGGAGCACCCGCTGACCGCCGTGATCCACACGGCCGGAGTCCTCGCCGACGGCGTGATCTCGTCGCTGACTCCTGAGCAGTTGTCGGCTGTGCTGCGTCCGAAGGTGGATGCGGCCTGGCATCTGCACGAGGCCACCAAGGAGCTCGATCTGGCGGCGTTCGTCATGTACTCGTCGGTCTCGGGTGTTCTCGGTACCGCCGGTCAGGGCAACTACGCTGCGGGCAACGTCTTCCTGGACACGCTGGCCCGGCACCGTGCGGCGCAGGGTCTGGCCGCCCAGTCCCTCGCCTGGGGCGCCTGGGCCCAGAGCGGCGGGATGACCGCCACCTTGTCCGACGTGGACGTGCAGCGGATCACCTCTTCCGGGGCCTCGCCGCTGACCGTCGAGCAGGGCCTGGCGTTGTTCGACGCGGCCACCGCGACCGACGCGACCCACCTCGTCCCCCTCGGCCCGGTCGCCACCGGTGCCCAGAACCGCGGCAGCGTGCCGCCGGTGCTGCGGGGCCTGGTCAAGGGCGGTCGCCGTGCGGCCGCCGGCTCCACCGGCGGCGCCGAAGCCGCCGCGGCGCTCGTCCAGAAGCTGCGCGAGGCACGCCCGGAGGAGCGCACGCGTCTGATGACCGACCTCGTGCGGGGCGAGGCCGCGGCGGTGCTGGGGCATGCGTCGGCCAAGTCGATCGATGTCCGGCGGGAGTTCAACGACCTGGGCTTCGACTCGCTGACGGCCGTCGAGCTGCGCAACCGGCTCTCCACCGCCACGGGCCTGC
>NZ_JBSFWU010000009.1:0-109033 GCF_053594995.1 Streptomyces sp. NPDC002536 | reverse complement strand
TGGTCGAAGACGGCGAAGGCGGCTGGGTACGGTACGACATGAGCTTCGCCGAATGGCTCTACCGCTACCTCATTGGCGAAGACATGGCCAGCCCCGCCACCAGCGCGCCCGACATCCCGGCATGGGCCAGCCCACCCCCCGGGTGGGCGAACCCCCCGGCCAGGTAGAGCCCCGGCACGGACGTCGTGTTGGCGGGGCGCAGGAATCGCCCGTCCTGGCCCGCCAGGACGGGCGCCGGCACTCCGCCGCCCGCCGCGCCGGTCGTCGCCTCCACGTCCGCAGGGGCGCGCACCGCGCGCCACGCCTCGCGCTCCCGCAGGCCCGGCACCGCCGCCTCGGCTGCCCGCACCATGCGGTCCGCGAAATCGGCCGCCGTCCGCTCGTCCGACCAGTCCACGCGGCCGCCGTGCGGTGCCACCGTCGCCGTGAGCGTCACGGCCTCGTGCTCCCCGTCCGGCCGCGTCGCCGGATCGTCGGGCCGCAGCACGGTCACCGTCGGGCGGTACTCCGCCACGGGGCCCGTGCCGAACACCGCCTCCAACTCCGCGGCCCGGTCGCCCCCGTGCACCACCGTGCGGTGCACGACGCCCTCCGGCCGCGCCCCGCCGAGCGCCAGGAAGACGCTGAACCGCCCCGGCGGTACGGGAGCGGGCTCCGTCGGCGGCATCCCTTCCAGCCGCCCCGGGGCGACCCCGGACACCACCATGTCCGCCTCGACGACACTGCCGTCGGCCAGCCGCAACCCGGCCGCACGCCCGTCCTTCTCCACCAGCGCGACGACCTCCGCGCCGAAGAAGAACTCCACCCGGCGCGCCACGCACCGCGCGTGGAGCGCCGCGGCGAGCCCGTGCATGCCGCCGCTCACGTACCAGCTGCCGAAGGTCTGTTCCATGTACGGCAGCACTGCCGCGCTCGCCGGGGCGCTGCGCGGATCGAGGCCGTGGGCCAGGGCATGGCTCTCCAGGAGCGCGGCCAGCCGCGGGTCCTGCAACTCCCGCTCGGCCACGGCCGCCAGCGTGGGCGGCCCGCTCCGGCGCCGCCACCACCCCCGCCGGGGCGGCGCCGGATACGGATCCCGGCCCAGGGCCAGGACGCGCTCCGCGTGCAGGGGCTCCTCCAGCAGGGGGCGCCGCGTGGCGTCCCAGACCTCGCGCGCCCGGTTGACCAGATCGCTCCAGCGCTCGCCCGCGCCGGGGCCGACCGCCCCGTCCAGCGCCTGGACGACGCCGGCCCGCGAGGCGTTGGGCAGCGAGACGTCCGTGCCGTCGGCGAAGAGGTGCCGGCTCGCCGGGTCCACCTGGGACATGGCGACGCACTGCTCCAGCGGCTCCTTGCCCGTCTTGACGAACAAGTCCCGGTAGACGGCGGGCAGATGCAGCAGCCCGGGGCCGGTGTCGAAGACGAAGCCGTCCCGCTCGAACCGTCCCACCGCGCCGCCGGGGGTCTCCGCGCGCTCGTACACCGCCACCCGGTGGCCCGCGACGGCCAGCCGGGCAGCGGCTGCCATCGCGCCCATCCCGGCGCCGATCACCGCAATCCGTGCCATGGGAGCGACCTTATCCGCCCCCACCACTGCAGTATTCCGGGGGACAACCCCCGGACCCCCGGGCCGGTTCAGGGCGGTTACGAGCCCGTCCGCTCGCCCTGCCACGCCGCACCCACGTGCACCGGGGGCAGCCCCCGCAGCCGCTTCTCGTCCCGCCGCTCGCGCCTGCGCTGCAGGAAGCGGCGCACCCGCTTCCACAGGACGACGATCAGCGCGAGGCCCAGCGCCAGCAGCGTGCCCGCGATGCAGGCCGCGACGACCGGGTGGAACAGCGCGAAGACCACGAGCCCCGCGACCGCCAGGTCCTCCAGCAGGCTCACCACGATGTTGCTGGCGGGCTCCGGAGAGGCGTTGACGGCCATCCTGGCGCCCGCCTTGACCAGATGACTCAGCAGCGCTGCCGAGCCGCCCACCGCTCCGGCGGACAGGTGCGTCAGCGAGCCGTCCTGGCCCGCCAGCAGCGCTCCGACCACCGCACCGGCGATCGGCCGGATCACGGTGTGCACGGCGTCCCACACCGTGTCCACGTAGGGGATCTTGTCGGCGACGGCCTCGCAGAGGAACAGCACGCCTGCCGCGATCAGCACGTCGGGCCGTTGCAGGACGTCCGGTACCTGATCGCTGACACCGGTGGAGCCGAGAAGGCCGAGCAGCAGGACAACGGCATAGGCGTTGATCCCGCTCGCCCAGCCGCTGGTGAAAACCAAAGGGAGCACTGACACGCGCCGCATCGTAGCCCCGGCCGGGCCTGATGCTCACCTCTGAGTACGCGTACTCAGACGCCGGGATGAGTACCCGTGCGGATGGGACGGGGTCCGCCCGGGCGGCAGAGTGGGAGCAGCGGACGGGACGCGGCCGCCGGCACCGCCGACACGGGGTGGCGGAACGGCGGGGCGGACCGGACGCGTCCGGGGGGCACGGGGGCTTCCCACGGGGGCTCGGGGGAACACGGGGGAACGCCGCTGCCGGCGCGGACCGAGGTGGACGGTCCGTACCGGCAGCGGCGGCCGCCGCAGGCCTCTGCTACGGCTTCGGGCTGTCGCCCCCGACGCGGCCCTGCAGCAGCCGCGACAGCGCCGAGTGCACCTCGTCGATCGACCGCTCCGGCTGGAACGACTGCCAGTCCAGCGCCGCCACGAGCACCATCCCGAACAGCGCGGACGCCGTCAGCGGAATGTCGATCTCCTCGCTCAGCTCGCCCGAGGAGATCGCCTTCTGCAGCACGGTCTCGATGACCGCGACGGCCTGCTGCCGCACCTGCATCAGCGTCGACTGCCACGCCCGGTTGGTGCGCCACAGCTCGGCCACGTACAGCTGGGTGAGCGCCGGGTAGGCGGAGATGAACTCCAGACCCGCCCGGATCATCGCGTCCAGCGCGTCGACGTTGCTGCCGCCGCGGGCGGCCGTCTCGTCGGCGGCCCGCTGCAGGGAGTCCGTCAGCAGCTCGATGCCGTGCCGCAGCAACTCCTCGAAGAGCACGGTCTTGCTCGCGAAGTTGTAGTAGACCGTGCCCTTGGCCACTCCTGCCCGTTCGGCGATCTCGTCCACCGTCGTCGAGGAGAACCCCTGCTCGGCGATCAGGGTGACCGCCGCCTCGAAGAGCTTCCGCCGGGTGTTCATGCGGCGCGTACTGCTGCTGTCCATGACGGTGATTCTCCCTGTACGGACGGTGTCCTCGCTCACAGACTGAGCTCCGGGTGCAGCCGGTCCAGCGACCAGACCTGCTTGCCGCGCGCCGCCCAGGCGGTCAGCGCGAGCGCGCCCACGGTGAACGCGGCCAGCACGCCGCACGCCTGCCAGACGGGACCGAGCCCGCCGCCGGTGATGAGGCGGCGAAGCCCCTCGATGACGTAACTCATCGGCAGGTAGGGGTGGATGGCGTTGAAGAAGCCCGGACTGGTCTGCACGGGATACGTGCCGCCCGCGGACGTCAGCTGGAGCATCAGCAGCGCCAAGACGAGGATGCGTCCGGCCGGTCCGAAGCGTGCGTTGAGCCACTGCACGATGGAGGCGAAGCAGGCGGTGACCAGGACGAGGAATCCGACGGTCCCTGCGGCGCGTTCCATCTGCAGGCCCAGCGCCCAGTGCAGCACGGACAGCAGGGCGGCCACCTGCAGTACGCCGATCGCCACGACCGGCAGCCAGCCCGCCAGTGCGATCCGCCAGGCCGGGGCGCCTGCGGCGAGGGCACGGCGGTTGAGCGGCTGCATCAGCATGTAGGCGACCATCGCGCCCACCCAGAGGGAGAGCGGGATGAAGTACGGGGCGAACCCGGTGCCGTAGTTGGGCGCCTTGTGCAGCGCCTGCGAGGCCAGCTTGACCGGGTCGGCCATCACCTCGGTGCGGGCGTCGCGGTCGCTCTTGCCGTAGTCCGGAATCCTGGACACGCCGTCGTGCAGCCCGCCGGCGAGCTTGGAGGAACCGTCGGAGAGCTTGAACATGCCGCCCTCCAACGTGTCCGCGCCGTTGCGCAGCTTCCCGATCCCGTCGTCCAGCCCGGCGACGCCGTCCTTGGCATCACCGAGACCGTCGTGCAGTTGGCCGGCACCGTTGTGGAGCCTGGCGGCGCCGGAGGCGACCTGCTGGGCGCCGTTGTTGAGGGCGTTGACGTTGCGGACGGCGTCGTCGATGTCCTTGGCCAGCGTGGGGGCCTTGTCCCGGAGCTTCTCGGAAGCGGACTGCAGTGCTTCCAGCTTGGCGGGGAACTTGTCGAGCTTGCCGTTCTTGTTGTTGACGAGGTCGTCGAGCTTCTGGGCGCCTTCGGCCGACTGCTGGGCGGCGAAGACGGCCTTCTTCAGTTCCGGGCACGTGTCGCCCGGCGTCGTGGCCTGCTCGCAGAGCTTCCCGTAGGCAAGGTTCAGCCCTGTGAGGGCGGCGTTGCTGCCCTTGACGATGCCTGCCGTGACATTCGCCGACGGCAGATCGTCAAGGTGCTGCCGCAAGATGGCCGCTTCATTGGCCACGTCCTTCGCGTCGGCACCGATGTCCGCGGCGTTGTTCTTCAGATACGTCGCGTCCTTGCTCGACACGGCATCGTCCACCTTGCCGGCCAGCTGCGCGGTGCCGTCCGCCACCTGGCGTGCCCCGTCCGCCAGTTCCTGGGACTTGGCGTCCAGCGTCCCGGCCCCGCTGTGCAGCTTGTCCACCCCGTCCTCGAGCTTGCCGCTGCCCTCCTTGGCCTGGCTGAGGCCGTTCTTGAGGTCGCCCGCGCCCTTCTCGGCCTTGCCTATGCCGTCGCCCAGCTGGTCGGCGCCGTCGGCCGCCTGCTTGGTCTTGTTGTGCAGGTCCGAGAAGGAGACGAAGATCTTGTCGTAGAAGGAGCGCGACGCGTTCCGTGACGCCGCCGCGCGGACCTCGGAGAAGACCGTGCGGGAGATCGAACCGACGATGTAGTTGTTGGCGTCGTTCGTCCGCACCTGGAGCGCCCCGGTCTCCGGGGAGTTGCCCGAGCTGGAGGCGACCCGCTTGCTGAAGTCCGCGGGGATGGTGAGCGACAGGTAGTACTTGCCGCTCTCCAGACCCTTGCGCGCGTCGGCGGCGCTGGTCTCCTGCCACTTGAAGGACTTGCTGTCGTGCAGGCCGTCGGCGATCGAGTCGCCGGCGGTGAGCTTCTTGCCGTCCACCGTGGCGCCCCGGTCGTCGTTGACCAGCGCCACCGGCACCTTGTCGAGACGGCCGTAGGGGTCCCAGAAGGACCACAGGTACAGCGCGCCGTACAGCAGCGGCAGCAGCAGGAGCGCGACGAGCGCGGCGCGGGGCAGCTTGCCCCTGCCGAACCGCTTCAGCTCAAGCGCGGCCAGTTTCGGCGAACGCATGCGCCGCTCCCTTCACGATCTCCGTGTTGTCACTCGCGCCGTCGGTCCTGACGACGAGCGCGCCCTCGGGCGCCTCGCTGCACACCGCCAGCACGGTCGTGCCGGCCTCCGCCACCGACCGCAGCAGCGCCCACGCCTGTGCGCGCTCCGCGTCGGAGAGCTTGAGGTCGGTGTCGTCCACGGCGATCAGCCGCGGGGTGCCGATGAGTGCCAGGGCCAGCGACAGCCGCAGGGCGGTCAGCCGTTCCAGCTCCCGTACGGTCGTCCGTCCGCCCTTCGGCAGGGCGGCCACGTCCAGTCCGGCCGCGGTCACGGCTGCGTCGATGCGCGCCTTCGTCCGTGCCGCCCTGTCGGCGCGGGACCGGAGCAGGGTCAACGGCGAGCCGCCGAAGCGGAGTTGCAGCAGGGCGCGCTCGTGCAGGTGCTCGTCGACGGTGAGGGACGCGTCGAGCTCGGCGACGCCGGGGACGTGGGCCAGCGCGCTGATGCGCCGCACCGCGGCCATCTGCCGCGGCAGCGGCAGTCCGCCCACGTCGGCGCTCCCCGCGCCGGTCCGCATGCGGCCGGTGAGGGCGAGCAACAGGCTGGTGCGTCCCGAGCCGGACGGGCCCTCGACGGCGACGAGCGATCCGGGGGGTGCGTCGATGTCCACTCCGCGGAAGGCCCAGCCCCGCGGTCCCTTGACGCCGAGTCCCCGGGCTCTGATCGCTGCCCCCTGGCCGGGCGGGGCGCCCGTGGTGCTGTGCACGTGTACCTCCCTGCGATCCCCGTGCGGGCGATCTTGAACTGACCAGTCAGTCTAAAAACTGTATCGCGCATCGCTCCGGCGCTGACAGGCCGGGGGTGCCCGTACGGCGTTTGTGCAGGTCGGGGCGATTGTCAGTGGGGTGCCCCACGATGAGCACCAGACGGCGGCCCCGCCCCGCGTGCGGATCACCGCCCCGACGAAGGAGGTTCGTCATGGCCGGCTTCGCAAACGACGTCCACCCCGTGCTCCGCCGTGCCGTCGCTCCCCCCGCGGCCCTCGACCTGCTCGCCCAGGCCCGCGAGGGCCTGCAGGAGGCCGCCGCCCTCGACGCCCCCCACGAGCGGTACGCCACCGCCCACCTCGCCGCGCTGCGCACCGCCGCCGCCGTGCTGGCCGTGCGCGCCCGCCCCGAGGCGCCCGCGCGCCGCCGCCGTATCCGCAGCGCCTGGGAGGTGCTCCCGGAGGTCGCTCCCGAACTGGCCGAGTGGAGTGCCCTGTTCGCCTCCGGCGCGGCCCGCCGGGCCCGGGCCGAGGCGGGCATCCACTCCGCCGCGAGCGCGCGCGACGCGGACGACCTGGTGCGCGACGCGGCGATGTTCCTGCGCCTGGTCGAGCGGATGCTGGTGCGCCGGCCGCGGTTGCCGCGGTCCATAGCGGGGAGCGGCCGCGCGAGCTGATCGCGCTGCCGGGCGGCAGGCGACTGCGATCAATCCGCCGGACAGGCAATAGGCTGGGGCTCACCGACGTCAGTCATCCGTTGCCGCCCGCGAGGCGGCGGCACCGCGCCGAGGAGCCACCCGCCGTGTCAGACCAGCTCCGCCCCCGGGCGTCCCTCCGTACCGCCGTGGTCTGGGAGGTCCTCCGGGACGCCCTGGACCGCCGCGCCAAGGCCGCCGGCCGGGACGCCCTGGAGGTCCTCGACACCGGTGGCGGCTCCGGCAAGTTCGCGGTGCAGGCCGCCCGCCTCGGCCACCGGGTCACCGTCGTCGACCCCAACCCCAACGCGCTGTTCGCGCTGGAGCGCCGGGCCACCGAGGCCGGGGTCGCCGATCTGGTGCGCGGGGTGCAGGGAGACGCCCTCGGCCTCTTCGACGTGGTCGACCGCGGCGCCTACGACGCAGTGCTGTGCCACGGCGTCCTGGAGTACGTGGACGACCCCGCCGAGTGCGTCCGCAACGTGGTCGCCGCACTGCGCCCGTCCGGCACGCTCAGCCTGCTCGCGGCGGGCCTCGGCGGTGCCGTGCTCGCCCGTGCCCTCGCCGGCCACTTCGACGAGGCCCGCCAGGCCCTGACCGACCCCACGGGCCACTGGGGCGCGGGCGACCCCGTCGTCCGCCGCTTCACCGCCGACCAGCTCTCGGCGCTGGCCGCCGAGGCGGGCCTGGAGGTCGCCTCGGTGCACGGCGTGCGCGTCTTCGCCGACCTGGTGCCCGGTGTGCTGGTCGACGCCGAGCCCGGTGCCATGGACGCCCTGTTCCGTCTGGAGGCCGCCGCGGCCGAACTGCCCGCCTTCCACTCGGTGGCCACTCAGCTGCACGTCCTGGCCGAGCGCGGCTGACCGCGCACGGCCGGGCACAGGCCACCCGATCAGCCCGTTCGCCCCGTATGATCGGGGGCACGGTCCGGCATGGCCGATGGCCGGACAGGGAATGTACGTCCCGACGCCGCAGGTCCCCCACCGGGAACCGGCAGGCGAATTGGCGCAGAGGGGCGGGTTTCACGGGGGCGATTCCCTGCCTATCCTGAAAGGGTCGCACCCCGGTCGCACCCCCGCGACCGACGAGTAGGAGGACTCCGTGCCGCTCTCGGAGCACGAGCAGCGCATGCTCGAGCAGATGGAGCGAGCGCTGTACGCCGAAGATCCCAAGTTCGCGACAGCGCTCGAGGGCAGCGGCCTGCGTACGTACACCCGGCGACGGGTCTACCAGGCGGTCGCGGGTTTTCTGGTGGGCATCGGGCTCCTCATGGCCGGAATGGTCGCCCAGCGGATCTGGATCAGCGTGGCGGGCTTCCTCGTCATGCTGGCGTGCGCCGTGCTCGCGGTCACGGGCTGGCGCAAGGCGCCCCGGCCCGGTGCGCAGCAGGGCCCGGGGGGAATGGCGCGGCGCCCGGCAGGCCGGCGCCGCAGCATGATGGACAGGATCGAGGCCCGCTGGCAGCGCCGCCGCGACGAGCAGGGCCGCTAACGGGCCCTTTCGGCAACGGATTTGGCCGGAGGCCGGGGCATGACGCCCCGGCCTCCACGCATGTTCGCGCCCCGTCAGGGGCGCGGGGAACTGCGCGCTCAGCCACCGACGGCCTGTAGCCGACGCACCCACCTCAGGGGTCCGGGGCGAAGCCCCGAGAACTTCGACTGCGGGTGCGTCGTGGCTGATCGCGCAGTTCCCCGCGCCCCTGACGGGGCGCGCTAAGCCCGCCGCAGGCGTTTCCGCAGCCGCGCGGTCAGCGCCGCCCGCCGCGCAGCGAACCCCCACAACAGCCGCGCTGCCGAGCGCGGCGCCAGGGCGGCCCGTAGCCGCTCGCTGCGCGGGGCCGTGGCGTGCAGCCCGGCCCGTACCCGCTCGGCGTCGCCCGCCGGGTTCCCGGCGGGCCGTGGGTCCGGTGCGTACAGCGCCTGCTCGACCGCCGTGGCCAGCCGGCCCGCGGCCTCGGCCGCCGGGCCGTCGAGTTCCGCGATCCGCACGATGCGGGCCGCCGCGTTCCGCGGGGTCTGCGACTCGTCGGGCGGGATGCCGTAGTCCCAGGCGGAGTCGGTCATCTCCTGCCAGGCCGCGAGGGTGCCCTCCACCGCCCCGGCCCGGCCGAGCCGCCGGGCCCGTACCCGGCGCCGCCACAGCGGGGGTACGAGGGGCAGGACCAGCGCGGCCAGTGCGGCCGCCACGACGACCGCGGTGGTGAGCCGCAACGGGCCGCCGCCGGTGCCGTCGGCGTCCGCCTGCAGCACCTGGCCCCGGCACTCGCCCAGCCGCCGCTCCTGCGGGGGGCAGTCGGCGCCGGCCGAGGGCGCCGCCGAGGGGGCTCCGGCGCGGCTCGGCAGCGGTGCGGGCGCGCCGGGGTCGGCGGTCGTGGGGGCCCGGTCGACCGAGTAGTCGGGCTGGGTGCCCCGGGTCGGCGTGGGCTCGAAGCGGGTCCAGCCGGCGCCCTCGAAGTACAGCTCCGGCCAGGCGTGCGCGTCCTTGGAGCCGACGGACACCGAGCCGTCCGGTTGCGGCGTGCCCGGGGTGAAGCCGACCGCCACCCGCGCGGGGATGCCCAGGGTGCGGGCCATCGCCGCCATCGAGAAGGCGAAGTGGACGCAGAAACCCTGCCTGTCCTCCAGGAACTTGACGATGGCGTTGCTGCCGCTGCCGGTCTGCACCTGCGTGTCGTAGCGGAATCCGCCGCTCGCGGAGAACCAGTCCTGGAGCTTCACCGCCTGCTGGTACGCGCTCGTCGTCCCCGCGGTAACCTTCCGCGCCGTCTCCGCGACCACGCCGGGCAGCGAGGCGGGCACCCGCGTGTAGGCGCGCAGCAGTTGCTCCGGGGGAGCGGGCGCGGCGGCGAGCTGTGCGGCGGTCGGTTCCACGAGCAGGCTGGAGACCTGGTAGCGCAGGCCGCGGGTGCTCTGCCCGTGGTCGCCGACGAGCGCCCGCCCCTCCGGTTCGTAACGCCACTGGCCGCCGACGAGCACCCGCTCGGCCGGGTACGGCATCGGGAGGTAGGTCTGGCCGTACGATCCGGCCGCCGCGACCGAGGTGTTGACGGGGTCGGTGCGCACCGCGGGCGACAGCCCTGCGGGTGTCGGCAGCGGGTCGGGCACGTCCGTGACACGGCGCTCGGAGGCCCGCCACGACGAGCCGTCGAACGAGTCGAGCGCCACGATGCGCAGGTACAGGTCCTGGGTGTTCTCGCTGGAGGTGCGGTAGCGCAGGACCTCGCGGTTCTCCGGCTGGTTGAGGCTGTTCTGCAGCGAGACCAGCGGGTTGACGGCGGAGATGGTGCCGCCGTCGTCGCCGGGCCCGTCCCCGGCGCCGTGCGCCTGCAGCAGCCCCTCGTCGATCGACGGCAGCGCGGCCGGCACCACCAGGGCGATGCCCAGCGCGACCGCGCCGATGCGGCGGCCCGTGCGGACGGCGGGGTGCCCGGGGGTACCTCCGGGGGTGGCGGGCGGGCCGCCGAAGACCCGGCCCCAGCGCGTGAGCCGGTCCCGGCCCTCGGCCAGGAGCAGCAGCAGGTACCCGGCGGCCGCCGCGAGGAACCACAGCCAGTGGCCGCCGCCCCGGCCCAGCCCGGCGCCGATGGAGTAGAGCGCCAGCAGCGGCAGCCCGGCGGGCGCGGCGCTGCGGAAGGTGACCGCCAGCGCATCGACCGCCAGGCCCACCGTCAGCACGCCGCCGACCAGCAGCAGCCTGAGGGACCGGGTCGCCGGTGCGGGGATGGCGTACCGCCCGACGTCGTCGGCGCCCTCCTGGAGCAGCTGCCCGAACTCCCGGAAGACGTCCGGCCCCGGCAGCAGCCCGCCGACGGCCTGCTGCTGTGCGAAGACGAGCGTGAGCAGCAGCAGTGCCACGAGCGCCTGCAGGGCCACCGTCGCCCCCCGGCGGAGCGGCACCCGCCGGGCGACGGCACCCACCGCCGTCTGGATCGCCAGCAGCAGTGCGGCCTGCACGATCCAGACGGGCCGGTCGACGAGCGGCAGCAGCGCGCAGGCCGCCGCGAGCGTGGCCACCACGCTGCACACCGCGAGCCGTGCCTGCCCGCTCATGAGGCCCGCTCCGGCACGGGGCCGGGGGAGCCCGCCAGGTGCCACAGTCCGGGCAGCGAGGCCCCCGGGGCGACCGGCAGTGCCGTCCAGCCCGCGTCGCGCAGCAGGCGCAGCGACCGGTCCGGGGCGGCCGTCGCGCCCGTCCACACCGCGGGGTCGAGCACGAAGGCGACGGCCGTGCCGCTGCGTTGCCGCATCCGGGCCGCCACCTCCGCCTGGTGCTCGTCGAGTTCGCCGAAGAAGGCCACCAGCAGCCCCGCGGTGCCCGCGCGTAGAGTGTCGTAGGCGGCTTCGAGGCCGGTGCCCTCGGAGTGGTCCACCACCGCGAGGACGTCGAGCAACAGCCCGGCGGCGTCGGCACTGTCGTGGCCGGAGCCTCCGGCGGTCCCGGGCGTGACGCTGCCGGTGTCGGTCAGCAGCCGTACGGAGAAGCCGCGTTCGAGCAGGTGCACCGCGGCCGAGGCGGCGCCGGAGACCGCCCATTCGAAGGCCGCCTCGGGGCCCACGCCCTCGTACGCGGTGCCCCGGGTGTCCAGCAGCACGGTGGCATGGGCGCGTTGGGGCTGTTCCTCGCGGCGCACCATCAGCTCGCCGTGGCGTGCGGTGGAGCGCCAGTGGACCCGGCGCAGGTCGTCGCCGTGCCGGTAGCCGCGGGGCAGGACGTCGTCCTCGCCGGCCAGGGCGAGCGAGCGCAGCCGCCCGTCACCGTACCCGGTGGCCTCGCCGCCGAGGCGCACCGGGGGGAGCGGGTCGACGCGCGGGACGACGGTGAGCGTGTCGTACATGCCGAAGCCGCGGGTCAGTTCGCACATGCCGAAGGGGTCGGACAGCCGCAGCTGGAGGGGGCCCATCGGGTAGCGGCCGCGCAACTCGGCGCGGACGCGGTAGGACACCTCGCGCCGGCCGCCCGGCTCGATGCGGTCCAGGACGAAGCGGGGGCGCGGGCCCAGGACATAGGGGACGCGGTCCTGCAGCAGCAGCACACCGGTGGGCAGCCGGGAGACGTTGTCGACGCGCAGGCGCACCCGGGCGTCCTGCGCGGCGCTCACCCGGGCCGGGGACAGCGCGCGGCTGCCGGTGACCCGGTGCCGGGTGCGGTGCAGCGCGACCACGCACACCAGGGGCAGGACGGCCAGCAGCAGCCCGACCCGCAACAGGTCGGCCTGGCCGAGGACATAGGCGCATCCGGCGGCGGCGATCCCCGCGGCCAGGAAGGAGCGGCCCCGGGTGGTCAGCCCGCCGAGGGCGGCGCGCAGGGTTGCCCCGTAAGGGGCGCGGGGAACTGCGCGATCAGCCACGACGCGCCCGCAGACGTCTGTCCCGCTGCTTCCCGGGGCTTCGCCCCGGGCTCGGAAGGTACGTCGGCTGCGGGTCGTCGGCGGCTGGTCGCGCAGTTCCCCGCGCCCCTTCGGGGCACCCGACGGCATCACAGGCTCCGGGCGCCCGGAGCCTGCCGGCCGAACGGGTCGGGCACAGGGGTGCGCTGGAGGATGTCGAGCACGACCTGCTCGGCCGTGCGCCGGTTCAACTGGGCCTGGGCGCTGGGCAGCAGCCGGTGTGCGAGCACCGCCACGGCCAGTGCCTGCACGTCGTCGGGCAGCGCGAACTCCCGGCCCGCCAGGGCGGCTGCGGCCTTGGCGGCCCGCAGCAGGTGCAGCGTCGCACGCGGCGACGCGCCGAGTCTGAGCTCCGGGTGCTGCCGGGTGGCGGAGACCAGGTCCACCGCGTACCGCCGGACCGGCTCGGCCACATGGACCGCGCGGACGGCCTCGGTCAGCTTGACGATCTCGTGGGCGTGGGCGACCGGTTGGAGGTCGTCCAGCGGGGACGGCCCGCCGTGCACGTCCAGCATCCGCAGCTCGGCCTCGGGGCTGGGGTAGCCCATGGACACCCGGGCCATGAAGCGGTCGCGCTGGGCCTCGGGCAGCGGGTAGGTGCCCTCCATCTCCACGGGGTTCTGCGTCGCCACCACCATGAAGGGGGCGGGCAGTTCGTAGGTGTGCCCGTCGGCGGTGACCTGGCGCTCCTCCATCGACTCCAGCAGCGCGGACTGGGTCTTGGGCGAGGCGCGGTTGATCTCGTCGCCGATGACGATCTGGGCGAAGACCGCACCGGGCTTGAACTCGAAGTCCTGCCGCTGCTGGTCGTAGACGCTCACACCGGTGATGTCCGAGGGCAGCAGGTCGGGCGTGAACTGGATGCGCCGCACCGAGCAGTCGACCGACCGCGCAAGGGCCTTGGCCAGCATCGTCTTGCCGACGCCCGGCACGTCCTCGATGAGCAGGTGCCCCTCGGCGAGCAGGACCGTCAGCGACAGCCGCACGACCTCCGGCTTGCCCTCGATCACCGTCTCGACGGACCGGCGGATCCGCTCCGCCGTCGCGCTCAGCTCCCCCAGACCCGCTCGTTCGTCATAGGTCGTCACCCGGCCCTCCTCGGCCCGTCACCGGGGCCGTCGTCCTCGGTACGGACCGGCCCTCCCCGGAACACGGACACCGCACCCGCGGCTGCGGGGGCGGCGCCGTACACGCATTGTGTCCGTCCGTGCGCCGTCGCGTCAGCGCCTGTGGACAACCGGCCCATCAGGGACGCGGGTCGATCTCTCGGAGCAGGCCCGTCGTCACGTCGAAGACGAAGCCGCGCACGTCGTCGCGGTGGGGCAGGAAGGGGGAGGTGCGCACGCGCTGCATGGACTGGCGGACGTCCTTGTCGAGGTCCTTGAACGCCTCGACCGCCCAGGCGGGCCGCTGTCCGACCTCGGCCTCGATCTCGTGGCGGAAGTCCTCGGTCAGGTCGAGCAGTCCGCAGCCGGTGTGGTGGATGAGGACGACGGAGCGGGTGCCGAGCGCGCGCTGGCTGATGGTCAGGGAACGGATGATGTCGTCGGTGACCACGCCTCCGGCGTTGCGGATGGTGTGGCAGTCGCCGAGCTCCAGGCCCAGGGCGGCGTGCAGGTCGATGCGGGCGTCCATACAGGCGACGATCGCGACCTTGAGGACGGGACGGGCGTCCATGCCCGGGTCCGTGAACGCGGCGGCGTACTTCGCATTGGCCTGAACCAGACGGTCCGTGACCGTGGGTTCCGTGGCGGCGGGGCCGGAGCCCGGGGTCTGCGGGTGGGGCGCGGATATCGGCATAGGCACGAAGGTAGTCGGCGACCGGCCACGACGCACGCGAGAGGTGACGCGCTCGCCGGTTGGTTGACCGAAGGGACGAGTGGACTAAAGTGGCGCGAAGTGGGAGGCGTGACGCTCCCCGTGGAACCGAATGACGAACCCGCACGTGCGCTCCACGCGCGCGTACCGCTCGGCCTCCTCCCGCTCCCCGGTCGCCCTGGTGCCCCTTCCCCGGCGCCAGAACGGCCGCTTCCCCTTTGAGCGGGCGGGGACCTGGTGGTGCGCGGCGGACCGCGCGCCGGCCAGGACTCTCAGAAGGGCGCATGAGCAGCAACGCGCGACACGTCCCCGTCATGCTCCAGCGCTGCCTGGACATGCTCGCACCCGCTCTCGCCGCACCCGGCGCGGTCGTCGTCGACTGCACCCTGGGCGCGGGCGGGCACAGCGAGGCGCTGCTGAAGGCGTTCCCCGACGTCCGGCTCGTCGCCCTCGACCGCGACCCCACCGCCCTCGCCCTGGCCGGCGAGCGGCTGGCCCCCTACGGCGAGCGCGCCACGCTGGTGCGTGCCGTCTACCACGAGCTCCCCGAGGTGCTGGAGCGGCTCGGCATCCCCAAGGTGCAGGGCGTCCTGTTCGACCTCGGCGTGTCCTCCATGCAGCTCGACGAGGCCGACCGCGGCTTCGCCTACGCCCAGGACGCGCCGCTGGACATGCGCATGGACCAGACGACGGGCATGAGCGCGGCCGAGGTGCTCAACACCTACCCGGCCGGCGAGCTCGTCCGCATCCTGCGCGCCTACGGCGAGGAGAAGCAGGCCAAGCGCATCGTGTCGGCCATCGTCCGCGAGCGCGAGAAGGAGCCCTTCAGCAACAGCGCCCGGCTCGTCGAGCTGATCCGCGAGGCGCTGCCGCAGGCCGCCAAGCGCACCGGCGGCAACCCCGCCAAGCGCACCTTCCAGGCGCTGCGCATCGAGGTCAACGCCGAGCTGGCCAGCGTCGAGCAGGCCATCCCGGCCGCCGTCGCCGCGCTCGCCGTCGGCGGCCGGGTCGCCGTGCTGTCCTACCAGTCCCTGGAGGACCGCATCGTCAAGCAGGTCTTCGCCGCAGGTGCGACCAGCACCGCGCCGCCCGGGCTGCCCGTCGTCCCCGAGCGCTACCAGCCCCGGCTGAAGCTGCTCACGCGCGGCGCCGAGCTGCCCACCGAGGAGGAGATCGCCGCGAACCGGCGCGCCGCCCCCGCCCGGCTGCGCGGCGCCGAACGCATCCGCGAGGACGTGGAGTGAGCCCCGCGGGGCGCGGCCGGGGTGCCTGGCTGATGCGACTGCTGCCGATGGGCCGCCTGGGAACCAAGCGGACCCCGTTCGTGCTGCTGACCGTGGTGATGCTCGGTTCCGGGCTGATCTCGCTGCTGCTCCTCAACTCCTCGCTCAACCAGGGCTCGTTCGAGCTCAGCAGGCTCCAGCGCCGGACGACGGAGATGACCGACCAGCAGCAGGCCCTGCAGCAGGAGGTCGACCAGCTCGCCGCCCCCGACGCGCTCGCCCGCCGCGCCCGCGAGCTGGGCATGATCCCCGGCGGCAGCCCCGTCTTCCTCCGGCCCGACGGCACCGTCATCGGCACCCCGGCCCCGGCCGGCACGGGCGCCGCCGACAACGCCTCGTACACCGGGCCGGGAGCCCCGCCCCCGGCCGTCGTGCCCCCGCCCCCCGCCGGCAACCGTCCGGCGGTGCCGGGGCGGCAGCCCGGACCCGTCCTTCCCGCGCAGGTCAGGTAGGTGATGTCGTGACGGCGCCCAGGCAGCCCCGCCGCCCGGTCCCGGGCCCCGCACGGCCCGTTGCGCGCCCTGCCGCGCGCCCCCCGCGCCCCGGCACGGGCAACCGGCCGCTCCGGCTGGCCAGCCCGCGCCCCCGGCTGCGGCTGATCGGCGCCGGGCTCACCGTGGTGATGCTGGTCTTCACCGGGCGGCTGCTGCAGGTGCAGGCGCTCGACGCCGGCGCCTACGCGGCCCGGGCCAACGCCCACCGCTACATGCCCGTCACGCTGGCCGCCGAGCGCGGCTCCATCACCGACCGCAACGGCGTGAACCTGGCGACCACCGTGGACGCCTACGACATCACCGCCGACCCCGACCTGCTCACCCCCGAGCGGACCAAGGTGCAGGGCGCGGCCCGGCAGGCCGCCGAGTTGCTCGCGCCCGTCCTCGACGACGACGCGGACGGCATCGAGGCCAAGCTCACGGCCAACCCCAAGTCCAAGTACGTCGTCCTCGCCCGCCGCCAGAGCCCCCAGGTCTGGAACCGGATCAAGGCCCTCAAGCAGCAGCAGGCCGAGCGGGCCCGGCACAAGCAGGGGCCGAACGTCCTGGCCGGCGTGGGCCGCGAGGCCCAGGGCAAGCGCGTCTACCCCAACGGGGACCTCGCCGCCGGGACCCTGGGCTTCGTCAACGCGCAGGGCCAGGGCGCCGGAGGCATCGAGGGGCAGCTCAACGAGCTCCTGGCGGGCAAGAACGGCAAGCGTGTCTACACCCAGACCTCCGGCCGCCAGGTGATCGACGGCAGCCCCTCGGAGCAGGCCGCCGTGCCCGGCTCCGACGTGCAGCTGACCATCGACCGGGACATCCAGTGGGCCGCCCAGGACGCCATCACCCGCCAGGTGGAGAAGTCCGGGGCGGACCGCGGCTACGTCGTCGTCCAGGACACCCGCACCGGCGAGATCCTCGCCATGGCCAACGCCCCCGGCTACAACCCCAACGACCTCGGCCACGCCGACCGGGCCGCCCTGGGCAATGCCGCCCTCCAGGACGCCTACGAGCCCGGCAGCGTCAGCAAGATCATGACCATGGCCGCCGTCCTGGAGGAGGGCGTCGCCCGGCCGGACACCCACGTCGAGGTGCCCAACCGGCTGCCGCGCGCCGACCGCTCCTTCGCCGACGACGTCGACCACCCCACCTGGCATCTCACCCTCAACGGCGTGCTCGCCAAGTCCAGCAACATCGGCACCATCCTCGCCAGCGAACAGCTCGGCAAGACCCGCGAGCAGGCCAACGACGTCCTCTACGGCTACCTGCGCAAGTTCGGCATCGGCAGGCCCACCGGCCTGGGCTTCCCCGGCGAGACCCCGGGCCTGCTGGCCAAGCCGGGGGACTGGAAGTCCTCCCGCGCCTACACCATCCCCTTCGGCCAGGGCCTGTCCCTCAACGCCGTGCAGGCCGCGTCCGTGTACTCCACCATCGCGGCCGGCGGCGAGCGCATCCAGCCCACCCTGGTGCGCGGCTCCAAGGGGCCCGACGGCCGCTTCACCCAGGCCCCGGCGGCCTCCCGGATGCGGGTCGTCGGCGAGAAGACCGCCCACGAGCTCACCGAGATGCTGGAGTCGGTCGTGGACGACCGCGAGGGCACCGGCACCAAGGCGGCCATCCCCGGCTACCGCGTCGCGGGCAAGACCGGCACGTCCAACCGGGTGGATCCGCGCACCGGCCGCTACCACGGCTACACGGCCTCCTTCGCCGGCTTCGCCCCCGCCGACCAGCCCCGGGTCACCGTCTACTGCGCCATCCAGAACCCCACCCAGGGCAGCTACTTCGGCGGGCAGATCTGCGGGCCGGTCTTCAAGCAGGTCATGGAGTTCACCCTGAAGTCCCTCCAGGTGCCGCCGTCGGGCTCGCAGGCCCCCCGGCTGCCGGTGAGCTACGACGGCCAGTGAGCCGGGCCCGCCGTGACGACGATCACGTCCGCCCCCGGGAACCGCACCCCGGCACGCCCCTCGCTTCGCGGCGGAGCGGGTGCGCCCGGTACGCTCACCGCCGTGCCCCACGCTGATCAGTACCGCAACACCACCCCCGAGGACGCCGCCCCGGCCACCCCGGGAGCGCCGCGCCCCACCCAGGTCCGCCCCGTGCCGCTCACGGAGCTCGCCGGTCAGCTGGGCATCACCGCTCCCCGGGACGCCGCCGCGACGGCCGTCACCGGGATCACCCACGACTCGCGGGCCGTGCGCCCCGGCGACGTCTACGCCGCCCTGCCCGGCGCCCGCTTCCACGGCGCCGACTTCGCCGCCCAGGCCGCCGGCCTCGGCGCCGCGGCGATCCTGACCGACCCGGCCGGCGCCGAGCGCGCCGCCGCCACCGGCCTGCCGGTGCTCGCCGTGGAGGACCCGCGCGGCCGGATGGGCGCCCTCGCGGCGACGGTCTACGGCGAGCCGGGCCGCGACCTGCTGCAGATCGGCATCACCGGCACCTCCGGCAAGACCACCACTGCCTACCTCATCGAGGGCGGCCTGCGCACCGCGGGCGGCCTGACGGGCCTGATCGGCACCGTCGAGTCCCGGATCGGCGACGAGCGCCTGAAATCGGAGCGCACCACCCCCGAGGCCACGGACCTGCAGGCGCTCTTCGCGGTCATGCGCGAGCGCGGCGTCCGCTCGGTCGCCATGGAGGTCTCCAGCCACGCCCTGCGGCTCGGCCGCGTCGACGGCTGCACCTTCGACGTGGCGGTCTTCAACAACCTCAGCCCGGAGCACATGGAGTTCCACACGGGCATGGAGGACTACTTCGCCGCCAAGGCCGAGCTGTTCACCAAGGAGCGCAGCCGTCTCGGCGTGGTCAACCTCGACGACGAGTACGGGCGCCGCCTCGCCGAGGGCGAGTCCGAGGTGCCGGTCGTCACCTTCTCCGCCGAGGGCCGTCCCGAGGCCGACTGGCGTGCCGTCGATGTCGAGATCGGCCCGTTCGACTCCGCCTTCACCGTGCAGGGCCCCGACGGCGTGACGGTCCGGGCGAAGTCGCCGCTGGCCGGCCCGTTCAACGTCGCCAACGCGCTCGCCGCGATCGTCGCCCTCGTCGCCGCCGGTCTGGAGCCGCAGGCCGCCGCCGACGGCGTCGCCGCCGTGCCCGGCGTCCCGGGCCGTCTGGAGCGCGTCGACGCGGGCCAGCCGTACCTGGCGGTCGTCGACTACGCGCACAAGACGGACGCCGTCGAATCGGTTCTCCGCGCGCTGCGCACGCCCGGCGTCGGCCGCATCCACGCCGTCCTGGGCTGCGGCGGCGACCGGGACCGCACCAAGCGCGCCCCCATGGGCGCAGCGGTGGCCCGCTACGCCGACACGGCCGTGCTGACCTCCGACAACCCCCGCTCCGAGGATCCCCTCGCGATCCTCGCCGCCATGCTCACGGGCGCCGCCGAGGTGCCGGCCGCCGAGCGCGGCACCGTCCTCGTGCTCGAGGACCGTGCCGCTGCCGTCGCCGCCGCCGTCGCCCGAGCCGAACCCGGCGACATCGTCCTGGTCCTGGGCAAGGGCCACGAACAGGGACAGGACATCGCCGGAGTGGTACGCCCCTTCGACGACCGCCGGGTGCTGCGCGAGGCCATCGAGGCCGCGCAGCCGAGCGCGGTGGCCAAGCACCGGAACGACCAGGGATGACAGACCGCCATGTGCGCACACACCTCCCCCCGGAAGCTCTCCAGAACGGCTGGAGGCGAGGACCGGTGATCGAGCTGTCCCTCGCCGAGATCGCCGCCGTCACGGGCGGGCAGCAGTACGACATACCGGACCCGGCACTCGCCGTCACCGGTCCCGTCGTCATCGACTCCCGTGAGGTGCGGCCCGGCAGCCTGTTCGCCGCGCTGCCCGGGGACAACGTCGACGGCCACGACTACGCCGAACGCGCGGTCGCCGCGGGCGCGGTGGCCGTGCTGGCCTCCCGGCCCGTCGGCGTGCCCGCCGTCGTCGTCGACGACGTCGTGGCCGCCCTCGGCGCCCTGGCCCGCGCCGTGGTGGCGAAGCTGGGCACCACCGTGGTCGGCCTGACCGGCTCGGCCGGCAAGACCAGCACCAAGGACCTGATCGCCCAGCTCCTGCAGGGCCTCGGCCCGACCGTGTGGACGCCCGGCTCGCTGAACAACGAGATCGGCCTGCCGCTGACCGCGCTGCGTGCCGACGCCGGCACCAAGCACCTCGTCCTGGAGATGGGCGCCCGCGGCATCGGCCACATCCGCTACCTCGCGGAGCTCACCCCGCCGCGCATCGGCGTCGTCCTCAACGTCGGCACCGCCCACGTCGGCGAGTTCGGCGGCCGCGAGCAGATCGCCGTGGCCAAGGGCGAGCTGGTGGAGGCGCTGCCGGACGACGGCGTCGCCGTGCTCAACGCCGACGACCCGCTCGTCCGGGCGATGAGCAGCCGCACGAAGGCCCGCACGGTCCTGTTCGGCGAGGCCGCCGACGCGGACGTCCGTGCGGTGGACGTCCGTCTCGACGCCATGGGACGGCCCGCGTTCACGCTTCACACACCCACCGGGTGCGGCGAAGTGACCATGCAGCTGTACGGTGAGCACCACGTGTCGAACGCGCTCGCCGCGGCCGCCGTCGCCCATGAGCTGGGCATGCCCGCGCAGGACATCGCCAGTGCGCTCTCCGGCGCGGGCCAGCTCTCGCGCTGGCGCATGGAGGTCACCGAGCGGGCGGACGGCGTGACGGTCGTCAACGACGCCTACAACGCGAACCCCGAGTCCATGAGAGCCGCACTGCGCGCGCTCGCCGCCATGGGCGAGGCCTCACGGGCACAGGGGGGACGGACGTGGGCGGTGCTCGGCCGGATGGCCGAGCTCGGCGAGGAGTCACTCGCCGAGCACGACGCGGTCGGGCGGCTCGCCGTCCGGCTCAACGTCAGCAAGCTCGTGGCAGTCGGTGACCGGGAAGCGGCCTGGCTGCAGATGGGCGCCTACAACGAGGGTTCGTGGGGTGAGGAGTCGGTGCACGTGTCCGACGCGCAGGCGGCGGTCGACCTGTTGCGCAGTGAGCTGCGCCCGGGAGACGTCGTACTGGTGAAGGCGTCCCGTTCGGTGGGGCTGGAGCGGGTGGCGGAGCAGCTGCTCGCGGTCGACGGTGAGGTCGCCGGCTGATGAACCAGATCCTCTTCGCGGGTGTCATCGGTCTGGTCCTGACCCTCATCGGCACCCCGCTGCTGATCAAGTTCCTGGCCCGCAAGGGCTACGGCCAGTTCATCCGTGACGACGGCCCGCGCGGCCACGCCGGGAAGAAGGGCACGCCCACCATGGGTGGCATCGCCTTCATCCTGGCCACGCTGATCGCCTATGCGATCACCAAGGTGATCACCAGCAAGGAGCCGACCACCTCGGGTCTGCTGGTGCTCTTCCTGACCGCCGGCATGGGCCTGGTCGGCTTCCTCGACGACTACATCAAGATCGTCAAGCAGCGGAGCCTGGGCCTGCGCGCCAAGGCGAAGATGGCCGGCCAGCTGATCGTCGGCATCGCCTTCGCCGTCCTCGCGCTGCAGTTCGCCGACGTCCGGGGCCAGACGCCGGCCTCCACCCGGCTCTCCTTCACCACGGACTTCGGCTGGTCGATCGGCCCGGTGCTGTTCGTGGTCTGGGCGCTGTTCATGATCCTCGCGATGTCGAACGGCGTGAACCTCACCGACGGCCTCGACGGCCTCGCCACCGGCGCCTCCGTGATGGTCTTCGGCGCGTACGTCTTCATCGGCACCTGGCAGCACGGCCAGTGGTGCGGCAACGCGCTCACCGCCGGCGCCGCCTGCTACGAGGTGCGCGACCCGCTCGACCTCGCCGTCGTCGCCTCCGCGCTGATGGGCTCCTGCTTCGGCTTCCTGTGGTGGAACACCTCGCCCGCCAAGATCTTCATGGGCGACACCGGCTCGCTCGCCCTCGGCGGCGCGCTCGCGGGCCTGGCGATCTGCTCCCGCACCGAGCTGCTGCTCGCCCTCCTCGGCGGCCTGTTCGTGCTGATCACCATGTCCGTGATCATCCAGGTCGGCTCCTTCCGGCTCACCGGGAAGCGCGTCTTCCGGATGGCCCCGCTGCAGCACCACTTCGAGCTCAAGGGGTGGAGCGAGGTCCTGGTGGTGGTCCGGTTCTGGATCATCCAGGGCCTGTGCGTGGCCGTCGGCCTCGGAATCTTCTACGCGGGATGGCTGGCCATCAAGTGACCTCCTCATGGAGCGGTAAGCACATCACCGTCGCCGGCCTCGGCGTGAGCGGCATCAGCGCCGCCCGCGCCCTGGCCGGCCTCGGCGCCCGGGTCACCGTCGTCGACGGCGGCGACAACGAGGTGCTGCGCGACCGGGCCGCCTCCCTGGCGGCCGGCGACATCACCGTCCGCCTCGGCGATGCGACGACCCTGCCCGAGGGCACCGACCTGGTCGTCACCTCGCCCGGCTGGAAGCCCGACAGCCCGCTCTTCGCGGCCGCCGCGCAGGCGGGCGTCGACGTGGTGGGCGACGTGGAGATCGCCTGGCAGCTGCGCGGGGAGCCCCAGGAAACAGCCGCCCCCTGGCTCGCCGTCACCGGCACCAACGGCAAGACCACCACCGTGCAGATGCTCGCCTCCATCCTGGAGGCCGCCGGGCTGCGCACCGCCGCCGTCGGCAACATCGGCACCCCGATCATCGACGTCGTGCTCTCCCAGGAGCCGTACGACGTCCTCGCCGTCGAGCTCTCCAGCTACCAGCTGCACTGGGCGCCCTCGCTGCGTCCCCACTCCGCCGTCGTGCTCAACCTGGCGCCGGACCACCTCGACTGGCACGGCTCGATGGCCGCCTACGCCGCCGACAAGGGCCGCATCTACGAGGGCAACAAGGTCGCCTGCGTCTACAACACCGCCGACCCCGCCACCGAGCGGCTCGTCCAGCAGGCCGACGTCGAGGAGGGCTGCCGCGCCATCGGCTTCACCCTCGGCCCGCCCGGCCTGTCCGAGCTGGGCGTCGTCGACGGCATCCTGGTGGACCGGGCCTTCGTGGCCGACCGGCGCACGAGCGCCCAGGAGCTGGCCGAGGTCGCCGACATCGCGCCGTCCTCCGGGCAGCCCGCCGCCCCGCACAACATCGCCAACGCGCTCGCGGCCGCCGCCCTCGCCCGTGCCTTCGGCGTGGAGCCCGCGGCCGTCCGGGCGGGGCTGCGCGCCTTCCGGCCGGACGCCCACCGCATCGCCCACGTCGCCGACGTGGACGGCGTGGCCTACGTGGACGACTCCAAGGCCACCAACACCCACGCCGCCGAGGCCTCGCTGGCCGCGTACGGCTCGGTCGTGTGGATCGCGGGCGGCCTCGCCAAGGGCGCCACCTTCGACGAGCTCGTCGCCTCGTCGGCGAAGCGGCTGCGCGGAGCGGTCCTCATCGGGGCCGACCGCGGTCTGATCGGGGAAGCCCTGACGCGACACGCACCGGATGTGCCGGTGACCGACCTCGACCGGACCGACACTGGGGCGATGGCCGCGGCGGTCCGCGAGGCGGCACGTCTCGCCCGGCCGGGGGACACCGTCCTCCTGGCCCCGGCGTGTGCCTCGATGGACATGTTCGCCAACTACAACAAGCGCGGCGACGCCTTCGCCGAGGCCGTCCTGGCCCTGGCCGCCGGCCGCGAAGCGGACGAGTAGCCGCCGGGTCCCGCGGCGCGGGCCGGCGGCGCGGGACACTGCGGAGGGGACACCCGGATGCATGACGACTTCGTGCGGCCCGGCGGCGCCCTCGGCGGGCCGATGGCACTGCGCGGGCCCTCCGCGGGCTCCCGGCCCGCCCGCCCGCCCCGCGTACGGGCGACGGCCCGCTCGCCCCGGCCGCCGCGCCGCGGCACTTCCGGGCCGCGCGGGCTCTACCTGCGTGCCAGGAAGGCCTGGGACCGGCCGCTGACCGCCTACTACCTGATCCTCGGCGGCAGCCTGCTGATCCTCGTGCTCGGCCTGGTGATGGTCTACTCCGCCTCCCAGATCAAGGCGCTGCAGTCCGGCCTGGCGCCCTCCTACTTCTTCCGCAAGCAGCTGCTCGCGGCCGCCATCGGCTCCGTGCTGCTGCTCGCGGCCGCCCGCACCCCCGTCCGGCTGCTGCGCACCCTGGCGTACCCGCTGCTGGCCGGCTCGGTCTTCCTGCTCTGCCTGGTGCAGGTGCCCGGCATCGGCGAGACCATCAACGGCAACACCAACTGGATCTCGCTGGGCGGGCCCTTCCAGCTCCAGCCGAGCGAGTTCGCCAAGCTCGCGCTGGTCCTGTGGGGCGCGGACCTGCTGGCCCGCAAGCAGGTCAAGCGGCTGCTCCTGCAGTGGAAGCACCTGCTGGTCCCGCTGGTGCCCGTCACCTTCCTGCTGCTCGGCCTGATCATGCTGGGCGGCGACATGGGGACCACGGTGGTGCTCACCGCGGTGCTGCTGGGCCTGCTGTGGGTGGCCGGGGCGCCGACCAAGCTGTTCACCGCCGTCTTCGGCGTCACCGCCGCGCTGGCCATACTGTTCATCAAGACCAGTGCCAACCGGATGTCCCGGCTCGCCTGCATCGGTGCCACCGATCCGGGGACGAACGACCAGTGCTGGCAGGCCGTGCACGGAATCTACGCGCTGGCCAACGGCGGCTGGTTCGGCGCCGGGCTCGGGGCAAGTGTGGAAAAATGGGGTGAACTCCCGGAACCCCACACCGACTTCATCTTCGCCATCACCGGCGAGGAGCTGGGGCTGGCAGGGACGCTGTCGGTACTCGCCCTGTTCGCGGCTCTAGGCTATGCGGGTATCCGCGTGGCCGGACGCACGGAGGACCCCTTCGTGAGGTATGCCGCGGGAGGCGTGACGACCTGGATCATGGCGCAGGCCACGGTCAACATCGGTGCGGTGCTCGGCCTGCTGCCGATCGCCGGTGTCCCGCTCCCGCTGTTCTCCTACGGAGGGTCCGCCCTGCTGCCGACCATGTTCGCCGTCGGGCTGCTGATCGCCTTCGCGCGCGACGAGCCCGGTGCACGGGCGGCACTGGCCATGCGGCAGCCTGGGGTGAGATGGAAGACGATGAGACGGCGCGTCAAGAAGCGACCGTCCGGAGAGCGGTGAATTTCGGTGCATGTCGTACTCGCCGGCGGGGGGACCGCCGGCCACATCGAGCCCGCGCTCGCCCTCGCGGACGCCCTGCGCAGGCAGGACCCGACCGTGGGGATCACGGCGCTCGGCACGGAGCGGGGCCTGGAGACCCGCCTGGTGCCCGAGCGGGGCTACGAGCTGGGGCTGATCCCCGCCGTGCCGCTGCCCCGCAAGCCCACGCCCGAGCTGATCACCGTCCCCGGGCGGCTGCGCGGCACCATCAAGGCCGCCGAGCAGATCCTGGAGCGCACCAAGGCGGACTGCGTGGTCGGCTTCGGCGGCTATGTGGCGCTGCCGGGCTACCTGGCCGCCAAGCGGCGCGGCGTGCCCATCATCGTCCACGAGGCCAACGCCCGCCCCGGCCTGGCCAACAAGATCGGCTCGCGCTATGCCGCCTCGGTGGCGGTGAGCACCCCGGACAGCAAGCTGCGCAACGCCCGCTACGTCGGCATCCCGCTGCGCCGCTCCATCGCCACGCTGGACCGGGCGGCCCTGCGCTTCGAGGCGCGGGCGGCCTTCGGGCTCGACCCCAACCTGCCGACGCTGCTGGTCTCCGGCGGCTCGCAGGGCGCCCGCCGGCTGAACGAGGTCGTCCAGGCGGTCGTGCCGTTCCTCCAGCGTTCCGGCATTCAGGTGCTGCACGCGGTCGGCCCGAAGAACGAGCTGCCGCATGTGGACAACATGCCTGGAATGCCCCCCTATGTCCCGGTACCGTATCTGGACCGGATGGATCTTGCGTACGCTGCGGCCGACATGATGCTGTGCCGCGCGGGCGCGATGACCGTCGCCGAGCTGTCGGCCGTCGGCCTCCCCGCGGCCTACGTCCCGCTGCCCATCGGAAACGGTGAGCAGCGGCTCAACGCCCAGCCGCTGGTCAAGGCCGGCGGCGGTCTGCTGGTCGACGACGCGGAGCTGACCCCCGAGTGGGTGCAGAGCCAGGTGCTCCCGGTGCTCGGCGATCCGCACCGGCTGTACGAGATGTCCCGCGCCGCCGCCGAGTTCGGCCGCCGGGACGCCGACGAGCTGCTGGTCGGCATGGTGTACGAGGCGATTGCCGCACACAGAGCGGGCTGACGGCCCGTAGAGGCAGGAGGCTGGGAGCGTGGCCGGACCGACGACCGCCCGGCGCGGTGGCGAGAAGAGCAACAAGCAGAAGTCTTCGAAGTCAGCGCGGAAACCGGGGTCGTCCGGCCCGCCCCGGCCCGGCGGCAAGCCCCGCAAGGGCCGCCCCCGCATCCCCCGGCCCCGCCCCGCCCGGCTCTCCCGGCGCCGCAGGATCGTCGTCTGGGCGGCGGGCGCGGTGCTGGCGGGCGCCGCCTCCGTCTGGGCGCTGTACGGGGCCGCCTGGCTGCGCGTCAGCCAGGTGGAGGTCGAGGGCGCGCAGGCGCTGACGGCCGACGAGGTCCGGGCGGCCGCCCGGGTGCCGCTCGGCGAGCCGCTGGTCTCGGTTGACACCGACGCCATCGCGGACCGGCTGCGCGACGGGCTGCCCAGGATCCGGACGGTCGACGTCGAACGGTCCTGGCCGCACGCAATCAGTCTCAAAGTGACCGAGCGGCAGCCTCAAGTGGTACTCGAAAAGGGCGGCAAGTTCATTGAAATCGACTCCATGGGCGTGCGGTTCGCCACAGTCGATCAGGCCCCGCAGGGCGCCACGCGGCTGCTGATGGACGCCCAGGACACGCCGGGCGCCCGGGGGTTCGGCGCCGACCGGCTCGAGCGCGAGGCCGTCGAGGTCATGGGCGACCTGCCCCCCGAGGTCCGCAAGGACACCACCGCGGTCCGCGTACGCTCGTACGACTCCATCACCCTGGAGCTGACGGGCAACCGGACCGTGGTCTGGGGGAGCAGCGAGCGGGGCGACGCGAAAGCCCGTACGCTCACGGCATTGCTCAAAGCTGCAAGGGGCGCGAAGCACTTCGATGTGAGCGCTCCGAGCGCCCCCGCGGTGTCCGGGAGTTGACGCCGCGTACGTCGGGCCAGCACCCTGGCTGGCTACGGCTATGGGTGATCACATAGGGTGAAAAGAAAAACGGGAGGTTCGGCGTGTTCGTTGAACGCGCGCGCCTTGTCGACTTAGTGTCCTGCTTCAGAGAACCCAGGGAACAGTGACACCGGTAACCCTAAACTTCAACGTTAGGGTTCGGGTCGGCATTGAGAACCGCCCCCAGGCATACGTAACTCGAGGCGAGAGGCCTTCGACGTGGCAGCACCGCAGAACTACCTCGCAGTCATCAAGGTCGTCGGTATCGGCGGCGGTGGCGTGAACGCCATCAACCGGATGATCGAGGTCGGTCTCAAGGGCGTCGAGTTCATCGCGATCAACACCGATGCACAGGCCCTGCTGATGAGCGACGCCGATGTGAAACTCGACGTCGGCCGTGAGCTCACCCGTGGCCTCGGCGCCGGCGCCAACCCCGACGTCGGCCGCAAGGCCGCCGAGGACCACCGCGAGGAGATCGAGGAGGTCCTCAAGGGGGCCGACATGGTCTTCGTGACGGCCGGCGAGGGTGGCGGCACCGGCACCGGCGGCGCGCCCGTCGTGGCCAACATCGCCCGCTCGCTGGGCGCCCTGACGATCGGTGTGGTCACGCGGCCGTTCACCTTCGAGGGCCGCCGCCGCGCCAACCAGGCGGAGGACGGCATCGCGGGGCTGCGCGACGAGGTCGACACCCTCATCGTCATCCCCAACGACCGGCTGCTGTCCATCTCGGACCGCCAGGTCAGCGTGCTGGACGCGTTCAAGTCCGCGGACCAGGTGCTGCTGTCGGGCGTCCAGGGCATCACCGACCTGATCACCACCCCGGGTCTGATCAACCTCGACTTCGCCGACGTCAAGTCCGTGATGTCCGAGGCCGGCTCGGCCCTCATGGGCATCGGCTCGGCCCGCGGCGACGACCGTGCGGTGGCCGCGGCCGAGATGGCGATCTCCTCGCCGCTGCTGGAGGCGTCCATCGACGGCGCCCGCGGCGTCCTGCTCTCCATCTCCGGCGGCTCGGACCTCGGTCTCTTCGAGATCAACGAGGCCGCGCAGCTGGTCAGCGAGGCCGCCCACCCCGAGGCCAACATCATCTTCGGTGCCGTCATCGACGACGCCCTGGGCGACGAGGTCCGGGTCACGGTCATCGCCGCCGGCTTCGACGGCGGGCAGCCGCCGGCCAAGGGCAGCCGCGACAAGGTGCTCGGCTCCACCTACGGCTCCGGCCGCGAGGAGAGCACCTCCTCCGCCTCGGCCCCCGGCCGCCCGTCCACCGCGCCGGAGACGCCGGCCCGTTCGTCCTTCGGCGGCCTCGGCGGCGTGACCCCGCGCACCGAGGAGCCCGGACCGGTGGACCCGTCCCCGGTCGCCGAGGTGCCCCCGCCGCCGGCGCCGCCCATCCCGACGGCCCGCCCGTACCAGGACTCGACGGCCGAGGAACTGGACGTTCCGGACTTCCTCAAGTAAGCGACCAGAAACGGGTGAACGGGCCCACGTGATAGGGCAGCAGCACACAGTGCCCCCCGCAGCACATACGGCACATGCACGCGGCGCGCACTTCGCCTTCACCGACAGGTGGGGCGGAGTGAGCGCCGCTCCGTATGCGGAGCTCAACCTCGGCGGCGCGGTCGGCGACGACCCGGAGGCCGTACGGACCAACCGGGCGCGTGCGGCCGGGGCCCTCGGCCTCGACCCGGCGGCGGTCGTCTGGATGAACCAGGTGCACGGCCGCGACGTGGCCGTGGTGGACGGGCCCTGGCGGACCGGGGAGATCCCGGCCGTCGACGCGGTGGTGACGGCCCGTCGGGAGCTGGCCCTCGCGGTGCTGACCGCCGACTGCACCCCGGTGCTGCTGGCGGACCCGGTCGCCGGGGTCGCGGGCGCGGCGCACGCCGGGCGCCCGGGCCTGGTCGCCGGAGTCGTGCCGGCCGTGGTCGAGGCCATGACCGGGCTCGGCGCCGAGCCGGCCCGGATCGTCGCCCACCTCGGCCCCTCGGTCTGCGGACTCTGCTACGAGGTGCCGGAGGCCATGCGCGACGAGGTCGCGGCGGTGGTGCCGGAGGCCCGGGCCACCACCCGGCAGGGCACCCCGGCCGTGGACGTGGCCCGGGGCGTCGCCGCCCAGCTCGCCCGACTGGGCGTCACGGTCGGCGGGACGTCTCCCGTCTGCACGCTGGAGTCCGCGGACCACTTCTCCTACCGACGCGAGCGCACGACGGGGCGACTCGCCAGTTATGTCTGGCTGGACTGAGCAGTGACGGACCGTAGAACCCAACTGGCCTGGAACCTCGCCCGGGTGGAGGAACGTATCGCCGCCGCCTGCGCCGCGGCCGGCCGGGAGCGGGACGAGGTGACGCTCATCGTGGTCACCAAGACCTACCCGGCGAGTGACGTCCGTCTCCTCGCGGAGCTGGGGGTCCGTCATGTGGCCGAGAACCGCGACCAGGACGCCGCCCCCAAGGCGGCGGAATGTTCGGGTCTGCCTCTGACTTGGCATTTTGTTGGTCAATTGCAGACAAACAAAGTGCGTTCGGTGGTCCGGTACGCCGACGTCGTGCACTCCGTCGACCGAACCCGACTGGTGACGGCGCTCTCGACGGCGGCGGTGAGCGCGGGCCGCGAGCTCGACTGCCTGATCCAGGTGGCGCTCGATGCGGAGTCGGGCGAGCGGGGTTCGCGCGGCGGAGTCGCCCCCGACGGGGTGGCCGAACTGGCCGGGGCCCTCGCTTCGGCCGAAGGGCTGCGACCCGCCGGACTGATGACGGTTGCTCCACTTGCCGGGCCGTTCGCGGGGCGGCCGGGGGCGGCCTTCGGGCGACTGATGGAAATCTCAACGGACCTGCGCGCGGCCCATCCTGCTGCGAACATGGTGTCAGCAGGGATGAGCGCGGACCTCGAAGCGGCCGTTGCGGCCGGTGCGACACATGTACGTGTCGGCTCGGCGGTACTCGGAGTCCGACCCCGGCTCGGGTAACGTCGCCAAGAAGTCGGACCACAGCAGAAAATATGGTCATTCCCGTCAAACGGCGGGCGGACCACGTGGATCCGGGCCCGTTGACGGAGCCGATCCACCACAGAGCGGAGGACGCAGAGAATGGCCGGCGCGATGCGCAAGATGGCGGTCTACCTCGGCCTCGTGGAGGACGATGGGTACGACGGCCCGGGGTTCGACCCCGACGACGAGTTCGAGCCCGAGCCGGAGCCCGACCGGCGTCGGCAGCACCAGCCCCACCAAACCCAACAGGCGCAATCGGACGAACCGGTTCGAGTCGCCCAGCCGCCCGCCCAGCGCGAACCGGCTCCGCTCGTAGCGGAAACGGGACGACCCGCCCGAATCGCCCCCGTGTCGTCCATCACACCCGAACGCCACTCTCTGGAGAAGAACGCACCGGTGATCATGCCCAAGGTTGTGTCCGAGCGGGAGCCCTACCGCATCACGACATTGCACCCCCGGACCTACAACGAGGCCCGTACCATCGGGGAACACTTCCGCGAAGGTACTCCGGTGATCATGAATCTCACGGAGATGGACGACACCGACGCGAAGCGGCTCGTGGACTTCGCGGCCGGTCTGGTCTTCGGACTGCACGGCAGCATCGAGCGGGTGACGCAGAAGGTGTTCCTGCTGTCTCCTGCTAACGTCGATGTCACGGCGGAGGACAAGGCCCGCATCGCAGAGGGTGGGTTCTTCAACCAGAGCTGAGACGCAAGACCGGGCAATCCGGGCAAACGGCCAGTCAGGCCGAGTACGAGCAAGGGGAGAGGGAAGCGCGAGATGGGAATCGCACAGCAGGTGATCTACATCGCGCTGTACTGCTTCCTGATCGTGCTGATCTTCCGGCTGGTGATGGACTACGTCTTCCAGTTCGCCCGCTCATGGCAACCCGGTAAGGCGATGGTGGTCCTCCTGGAGGCCACCTACACTGTCACCGATCCGCCACTCAAGCTTCTGCGGCGGGTCATCCCGCCGCTGCGTCTCGGGGGCGTGGCGCTCGACCTGTCCTTCTTCGTACTGATGATCATCGTCTACATCCTGATCACCGTCGTGAGCCGGCTGTGAACGCGGCTGTGAACGATACGGTCTTGCCGATTGCCGACGACTACGTTGAGGTGAAGAAGAGATGCCGCTGAGCCCCGAGGACGTGCGGAACAAGCAGTTCACGACCGTCCGTCTCCGAGAAGGCTATGACGAGGACGAGGTCGATGCCTTTCTCGACGAGGTCGAGGCCGAACTGACGCGTCTGCTCCGCGAGAACGAGGATCTGCGCGCCAAGCTGGCCGCTGCCACGCGGGCCGCTGCGCAGAACCAGCAGCAGAACATGCGCAAGCCCGAACAGCAGGACCAACGCCCCGGCGCTCCGGTGCCCGCTGCCATATCCGGACCGCAGCCGGTGCCGCCGAACCAGCAGCAGATGGGCGGCCCGCCGCAGCTTCCGGGCGGTGCCCCGCAGCTGCCGGCCGGCCCCGGCGCACACGGCCACGGCCCGCAGGGCCCCCACGGTCCCGGCCCGATGGGCCAGAACGGACCGATGGGCGGCCCCATGGGCGGACCCATGGGACAGAACGGCCCGATGGGTCAGGGCGGTCCGATGGGTCAGGGCGGTCCGATGGGCCAGAACGGCCCGATGGGCCAGAACCCCATGGGCCAGGGCGGTCCCATGGGTGGTCCTCAGCTGCCGCAGCCGGGCCAGGGCCCGGGTGGCGACAGTGCGGCTCGCGTTCTCTCGCTCGCTCAGCAGACCGCCGACCAGGCGATCGCGGAGGCCCGTTCCGAGGCCAACAAGATCGTCGGCGAGGCGCGCAGCCGTGCCGAGGGTCTGGAGCGGGACGCCCGTGCCAAGGCGGACGCCCTGGAGCGGGACGCGCAGGAGAAGCACCGCGTGGCCATGGGCTCGCTCGAGTCCGCCCGCGCCACGCTGGAGCGCAAGGTCGAGGACCTGCGCGGCTTCGAGCGCGAGTACCGCACCCGGCTGAAGTCCTACCTGGAGAGCCAGCTGCGTCAGCTGGAGAACCAGGCGGACGACTCGCTGGCCCCGCCGCGCACCCCGGCAGCCGCTTCGCTGCCGCCGGCCCCCTCGATGAGCGGGTCGATGGCCTCGGCCGGTGCGGGCATGGGCGGTCACTCCATGGGCGGCAACCAGTCCATGGGCGGCCACGGCGGTCCGTCGACGGGTGCCCCGTCGTACGGCGGTCAGCAGCAGATGTCGCCTGCGATGACCCAGCCGATGGCACCGGTGCGGCCGCAGGGCCCGCAGCCGATGCAGGCGCCTTCGCCGATGCGTGGGTTCCTCATCGACGAGGACGACAACTGACAGCAGTCAGCTGACATATGGGCGGGGCCCCTGGGAAATCCCAGGGGCCCCGCCCATTTTGTGCTGCCTCGGCACACGCGAACGCCCCCGGTGCTCGGCACCGGGGGCGTCAGCTTTCGGGCTACGCCTTACGGAGGCGGAACGTCAGTCCGAGGCTCTCGTCAGAGAACGGCGCACCGTAGGAGTCGTCCGCCTCGCCGGAGGCGAAGTCGGTTGCCAGGACCTCGTCCGCGATGAGCGTCGCATGGTCGGCGAGGGCGGTCACGACCTCCTCGTCGGCGGAGCTCCACCGCAGGGCGATCCGGTCCGCCACGTCCAGGCCGCTGTTCTTGCGCGCCTCCTGGATGAGCCGGATCGCGTCGCGTGCGAGGCCCGCCCGCTTCAGCTCCGGGGTGATCTCCAGGTCGAGTGCCACGGTCGCGCCCGAGTCGGAGGCCACCGACCAGCCCTCGCGCGGGGTCTCGGTGATGATGACCTCGTCGGGGGAGAGCACCACGGTCTCGCCGTCGACCTCGACCGAGGCCGTTCCCTCGCGCAGTGCGAGCGACAGTGCGGCCGCGTCCGCGGCGGCGACGGCCTTGGCCACGGCCTGGACGCCCTTGCCGAACCGCTTGCCCAGGGCACGGAAGTTGGCCTTGGCCGTGGTGTCGACCAGCGAGCCGCCCACTTCGGAGAGCGAGGCCAGCGAGGAGACGTTCAGCTCCTCCGCGATCTGGGCGCGCAGCTCGGCACCCAGCGTCTCGAAGCCGGCCGCCGCGACCAGTGCGCGGGACAGCGGCTGGCGGGTCTTGACGCCGGACTCGGCACGCGTCGCGCGGCCCAGCTCGACCAGGCGGCGGACCAGCAGCATCTGCCGGGACAGCTCCGGGTCGACGAGCGCGGTGTCGGCCTTCGGCCAGTCGGCCAGGTGGACCGAGGTCGGGGCCTCCGGGTCGACCGGCACGACCAGGTCCTGCCAGACCCGCTCGGTGATGAACGGGACCAGAGGGGCCATCAGCCGGGTGACCGTCTCGACGACCTCGTGCAGCGTGCGCAGCGCGGCCGCGTCACCCTGCCAGAAGCGGCGGCGGCAGCGGCGCACGTACCAGTTGGACAGGTCGTCCACGAAAGACGACAGCAGCTTGCCCGCGCGCTGGGTGTCGTAGGCCTCCAGGGCCTGGGTGACCTGGTCGGTCAGCGTGTTGAGCTCGCCGAGCAGCCAGCGGTCGATCAGCGGGCGGTCCGCCGGGGCCGGGTCCGAAGCGCTCGGGGCCCAGCCGGAGGTCCGGGCGTACAGGGCCTGGAAGGCGACCGTGTTCCAGTAGGTGAGGAGCGTCTTGCGGACGACCTCCTGGATCGTGCCGTGGCCCACGCGGCGCGCGGACCAGGGGGAGCCGCCCGCGGCCATGAACCAGCGGACCGCGTCGGCGCCGTGCTGGTCCATCAGCGGGATCGGCTGGAGGATGTTGCCCAGGTGCTTGGACATCTTCCGGCCGTCCTCGGCCAGGATGTGACCGAGGCAGACCACGTTCTCGTACGACGACTTGTCGAAGACGAGCGTGCCGACGGCCATCAGGGTGTAGAACCAGCCGCGCGTCTGGTCGATGGCCTCGGAGATGAACTGCGCCGGGTAGCGGCTCTCGAACAGCTCCTTGTTCCGGTACGGGTAGCCCCACTGCGCGAAGGGCATCGAACCCGAGTCGTACCAGGCGTCGATGACCTCGGGCACGCGGACGGCCGTGTGCGAGCAGCCCTCGGCGGTGCAGCCGAAGGTGACGTCGTCGATGTACGGGCGGTGCGGGTCCAGTCCGCTCTGGTCGGTGCCGGTGAGCTCGGAGAGCTCGGCCAGCGAGCCGACGCAGGTGAGGTGGCCCTCCTCGCAGCGCCAGATGGGCAGCGGGGTGCCCCAGTAGCGGTTGCGGGAGAGCGCCCAGTCGATGTTGTTGTTCAGCCAGTCGCCGAAGCGGCCGTGCTTGACGGACTCCGGGAACCAGTTGGTCTTTTCGTTCTCCTCGAGCAGCCGGTCCTTGACAGCCGTCGTGCGGATGTACCAGGACGGCTGGGCGTAGTAGAGGAGCGCGGTGTGGCAGCGCCAGCAGTGCGGGTAACTGTGCTCGTAGGCCACGTGCCGGAAGAGCAGGCCGCGGGCGTCCAGGTCGGCGACGAGCGTCTCGTCGGCCTTCTTGAAGAACGTGCCGCCGACGAGATCGAGGTCCTCCTCGAACGTGCCGTCGGGGCGGACCGGGTTGACGACCGGGAGGCCGTAGGCGCGGCAGGTCTTGAGGTCGTCCTCACCGAAGGCCGGGGCCTGGTGGACCAGACCGGTGCCGTCCTCGGTCGTGACGTACTCGGCGTTGACGACGAAGTTGGCGCCGTCCAGCTCGACCAGGTCGAACGGGCGGCGGTACGCCCAGCGCTCCATCTCGCGGCCGGTGAAGGACTGGCCGGTCGCCGTCCAGCCCTCGCCGAGGGCCTTCTCCAGCAGCGGCTCGGCGACGACGAGCTTCTCCGTGCCGTCCGTGGCCACCACATAGGTGACGTCCGGGTGCGCGGCGGCGGCCGTGTTCGAGACGAGGGTCCACGGGGTGGTCGTCCACACCAGCAGCGCGGCCTCGCCGGCCAGCGGGCCGGAGGTCAGCGGGAAGCGGACGAAGACGGACGGGTCGACGACCGTCTCGTAGCCCTGGGCCAGCTCGTGGTCCGACAGGCCGGTGCCGCAGCGGGGGCACCAGGGGGCCACCCGGTGGTCCTGCACCAGCAGGCCCTTGTTGAAGATCTCCTTCAGCGACCACCAGACGGATTCGATGTACTCCGGGTTCATCGTCCGGTAGGCGCCGTCCAGGTCCGTCCAGTAGCCCATGCGGGTGGTGAGCTCGGCGAACGCGTCGGTGTGGCGCGTCACGGACTCGCGGCACTTGGCGTTGAACTCGGCGATGCCGTACTTCTCGATGTCCTGCTTGCCGCTGAAGCCGAGCTCCTTCTCCACGGCGAGCTCGACCGGCAGGCCGTGACAGTCCCAGCCGGCCTTGCGGGCCACGTGGTAGCCCTGCATGGTGCGGAAGCGGGGGAAGACGTCCTTGAAGACGCGGGCCTCGATGTGGTGCGCGCCGGGCATGCCGTTGGCGGTGGGCGGGCCCTCGTAGAACACCCACTCGGGGCGGCCCTCGGACTGGGCGAGGGTACGGTCGAAGATCTTCTGCTCGTGCCAGAACTCGAGCACGGCGTGCTCCAGGGCGGGCAGATCGACCTGAGCGGGTACCTGGCGGTACTGCGTCATCGGCTTCCTCCGGCGGGACGGTTGTGCGCTGTCCGTCGGAGGGACGAGAGACGCTGCGGCTCCCGCGGTACCACCCTCCTTGGCCGTGGGCCCGTGGCCCCCGGCCCCCTCATTGGGGTCGCGATGCCGGTTCTACTGGCCCGTACGGGCGTTCTTCCGGCGGCTCCGGGCTGATCTTCGCTCCGCGCACGCCCCCGGGCTCGCACCGTCCCCGGATCGCTGATGGCTGCGTGCGGCGCTACTGGTCCCTTCCACGCCTTTCGCTGCGCCCAGTGTACGGGGCGCAGCGCACCGCGGCCGACCGGATTTACCGGCCCCCTGCCCGCATCCGGTTACAGGGCCGGGGGCGGGGCACAACGGAGGAGACCGGCGTGCCCCGTTGCCGCGTGGACTGAGCCGATTTATCGTTCCCGCACGATTCACGCGCAAGATCATAAAATGTGAAGGGATCGGCGGCCATGGTGGCGGAGAAGGGTGCCGGGGCGGCTGCGCCGCAGGCCAGGAAGGCAGGGGCGAGGAAGTCCGCTGCCTCGGCCGGGAAGAACGCCGCCCCGGCGGCGCGCGCCAAGACGGCCTCCGCCTCTGCCGGGGCGAAGAAGACGGCTGCCGCGGCGACGAAGTCCGCTGCCTCGGCCAAGAAGGCCGCATCGTCGACGAAGAAGGCTGCGTCGGCCGGCAAGTCGGCTGCCACGGACGAGCAGGCGGCTGCGGCGAAGAAGACCGCCGCCACCGGGAAAAGGGCCGCGTCGTCGGCCAAGAAGGCGGCCGCCACGGCCAAGGAGGCCGCTCCGGCGAAGAAGGCCGCCGCCACGGTGGCGAAGACTGCATCGGCCAAGAAGGCCGCTCCGGCCAAGAACGCTGCTTCCGCCAAGGCCGCCCCCGCCGCGAAGGCGCCGGCGAAGAAGTCCGCGGCGGTCAAGGGCGCGGCTTCGGCGAAGAGAGCCGCCTCCGCCGCGAAGGCCGAACACACTGGTGCACCTGCCGAGGAGACGGGAGCCGGGACGGTGACGGGGAAGAAGATCACGGATGCTGCGCGGAAGGTGCCGGGAGCCCGTGCGGCCGAGGGGGTGCTCGCCGTGCGGCCGGGGGAGGAGCCGTGGACGCCCGCCGAGGTCGCCGAGGCGCGCAGCGAGCTGCAGAGCGAGGTGCTGCGGCTGCGCGGCGAGATCGCGGCGGCGGGCGAGGCGATCACGGGCCTGATGCGGGACTCGGGCGACGGCGCGGGTGACGACCAGGCGGACACCGGCACCAAGAACATCGCCCGTGAGCACGAACTCGCCCTGGCGGCCAACGCCCGCGAAATGCTGCAGCAGACGGAGCACGCGCTGGAGCGGCTGGACGCGGGGACGTACGGCCTCTGCGAGAACTGCGGCAATCCCATCGGAAAGGCCCGGATGCAGGCATTTCCCAGAGCGACGCTCTGCGTCGACTGCAAGCAGCGGCAGGAACGTCGCTGACCGGCCTGCCGGTGTGTGCCGTACCCTCGTCCTCAAGCCAGGCAGGGACGACGTCGAGGGACTCACGTGACAGAGGCGGAACAGGCCGGACGACCCACCACCGGCGTGACGGCGGCCGACGGGACCGGCGGGACCAGGGGCCGGCGGCGCATCGCGGTGCTGCTCGGCGTCGCGGCCTTCGCCTACCTCCTCGACCTGGTCAGCAAGCTGCTCGTGGTGGCCAAGCTGGAGCACCACGACCCGATCCAGGTCGTCGGCACCCTGCTGCAGCTCGAAGTGATCCGCAACCGTGGCGCGGCCTTCGGCATCGGCGAGGCCATGACGATCGTCTTCACCGTCATCGCGGCGGCCGTCATCGTCGCCATCGCCCGGATCGCCCGCAAGCTCTACAGCGTGCCGTGGGCCATCGCGCTGGGCCTGCTGCTGGGCGGTGCGTTCGGCAACCTCACCGACCGGCTGTTCCGTTCGCCCGGCGGATTCCAGGGCGGCGTGGTCGACTTCATCGCGCCCGCGCACTTCGCGGTCTTCAACCTCGCGGACTCCGCGATCGTCTGCGGAGGCTTCCTGATCGTGATCCTCTCCTTTCGCGGGCTCGATCCCGACGGGACCGTCCACCAGGACTGACGTACGGGCTTCCGGCTCCGTCCGGCATACTCGACAGGTGAGCACGATTCCCGAGATCCGCGCCCTGCACGTTCCCGACGGCCTTGAGGGCGAGCGCGTCGACGCCGCGATCGCCCGTATGTTCGGCTTCTCCCGCACCAAGGCGGCCGAGCTGGCGGCAGCGGGCAAGGTCCAGTTGGACGGGGCCGAGGCCGGGAAGTCCGACCGGGTGACCGGCGGGGCCTGGCTGGAGGTCGAGATGCCGGCGCCGCCCGCGCCGGTGCAGGTCGTCGCCGAGCCCGTCGAGGGCATGGAGATCGTCCACGACGACGACGACATCGTGGTCATCGTCAAGCCGGTGGGCGTCGCCGCCCACCCGAGCCCGGGCTGGACCGGGCCCACCGTGATCGGCGGCCTCGCCGCCGCCGGCTACCGCATCTCCACCTCCGGCGCCGCCGAGCGCCAGGGCATCGTGCACCGCCTGGACGTGGGCACCTCGGGCCTGATGGTCGTCGCCAAGTCCGAGCGCGCCTACTCCCACATGAAGCACCAGTTCCGGGAGCGCATCACCGACAAGCGCTACCACGCGCTGGTCCAGGGCCACCCGGACCCGATGAGCGGCACCATCGACGCCCCGATCGGCCGTCACCCGAACCACGACTACAAGTGGGCCGTCACGGCCGACGGCAAGCCCTCGGTCACCCACTACGACCTCATCGAGGCGTTCCGCGCCGCCAGCCTGCTGGACATCAAGCTGGAGACCGGCCGCACGCACCAGATCCGCGTGCACATGTCCGCGCACCGCCACCCCTGCGCCGGCGACCTCACCTACGGCGCCGACCCCACGCTCGCCAAGCGCCTCAAGCTCACCCGCCAGTGGCTGCACGCCGTGCGGCTGGGCTTCGAGCACCCTGCGGACGGCCAGTGGGTGGAGTTCGAGAGCGCCTACCCGGACGATCTGCAGTACGCGCTGGACAAGGTGCGGGCCGACAGCGCCTGACGGCGGCGGCCCGCGAGGCGGGCCGGGCGCGGCTGAGGCACGCTGGAGATCAGCCCCGGGGCACTCACCGCCCGTGCCGACCCCGCCCGGAGGGCATCCGTGGACCAGCTCGCCCTGCTGTTCGTGCTGCTCCTCGGGGCGCTCGTCACGGTGCCGCTGGGGGACCGGCTGGGGCTGCCGTCCCCGGTGCTGATGACGCTGGGCGGGATCGTCCTCGCCCTGCTGCCGTTCGTACCGAACGTCACCATCCCGCCGGAGTTCATCCTCCCGCTGGTGCTGCCGCCGCTGCTCTACGCCTCCGCCCAGCGCACCTCCTGGCGGCAGTTCGCGGCGAACCGGCGGCCGATCTTCCTGCTGGCGGTGGCGCTCGTCTTCGTCACCACCGCCGCGGTCGCCGCCGTCGCCAACGCGATCGTGCCGGGGATCTCGATCGCCGCGGCCGTGGCGCTGGGCGCGCTCGTCGCCCCGCCCGACCCCGTCGCCGCGACGGCCGTCGCGGGCTCCCTGGGGCTGCCGCGCCGCCTGGTCTCCATCCTGGAGGGCGAGGGGCTCTTCAACGACGTCACCGCCATCGTGCTCTACCACGTGGCCATCGCGGCGGCCGTCAGCGGCAGCTTCTCGATGACGAGGGCGGCCGGCGAGCTGGTGTTCTCCGCCGTGGTGGCCGTCCTGGTCGGCCTGGTGCTCGGCTGGGTGGCCAAGCGGCTGATGGACGTCCTGGGCGACCCGACGCTGCAGATCGGGCTCACCCTGCTGGTGCCGTTCGTCTCCTACGTCCTCGCCGAGGAGTTCAAGGGATCCGGGGTGCTCGCGGTGCTGACCACCGCGCTCTACCTCGCCGAGTTCGCCAGCGACGCCGACGACGTCATGGGGCGGCTGGCCGGGCACACCTTCTGGGAGATCGTCGACACCCTCGTCACCGGCGTCGCCTTCGGCCTCGTCGGCCTCGAACTGCACAACGCCATCAGCACCGCCGCAGGCCGCTGGGGCGAGATGCTCGGCATCGGCGGCATCGTCGTCGCCGTCGTGGTCGGTGTGCGCCTGGCGTGGCTGCTGCCCGCCGCCTGGCTGGCCAAGAGGCTGCACAAGGGCCGTGACGTCGACGAGGAGATCCTCACGAGCTGGCGGGAGACGCTGGTGATGTGGTGGTCCGGGATGCGGGGCGTGGCCTCCGTGGCGCTCGCCCTGGCCATCCCGCTGACCAAGGACGACAAGTCGCCCTTCCCGGCCCGGGACGAGATCCTCTTCATCGCCTTCGCCGTCATCATCTCCACGCTCGTCGTCCAGGGCCTGACGCTGCCCCGGCTGGTCAGACGGCTCGGGGTGCGCTCCGACTCCGACTGGACCCGCGAGCTGGAGCGGCAGCTGGCCATCCGCGCCGCCAAGGCCGCCAAGCACCGGCTGCTGGAGATCGAGCAGGAGGAGGACCTCTCCGAGGACCTCATGGAGATGCTGCACCGGCGCGCCTACGACATCGGTGCCCGCATCAGCCCCGAGATGGTCGACGAGGAGCGCCGCGAGGCCCACGTCCAGCGCGTCCAGCGGCTGCGGACGATCCAGCGCATCCAGGCCGATCTTCTCTCGGCCGCACGGCACGCGGTGCTGGACGCGCGCAGCGAGCCGTGGATGGACCCGGAGGTCGTGGACCGGGTGCTGCGCCACCTGGACGTGCGGAGCCTGCCCGGGGGATGAACCCCCGCGGAAAGCCGGGTGCGGAGTGTGCCGTCTGCAGGCCGGTGGGGGCTTGTCGCGCCCACGCGGCGGAGCCGCATGACGGGGAGCTGCCCCGCGCCCGTTTGGGGCGGGGCACCGCACGTCACGCCGTCCCCGGGCCCGGTCCGATGTCCTCCGAGGCCGGCGGGGTCTGCCGCCGGTCGGGCGCCTGGGCGAGGCCCGGCGCGGGCGCGGTGTTGATGCGCGGGAGCGCGTACGGGTGTTCGCGCCGCAGCCAGCCGATCAGCTCCTCGCGCACCACGCAGCGCAGCGTCCAGATGTCGGACGGGTCCCTGGCCGTGACCAGCGCCCGCACCTGGACGGTGGTCGGGGTGGTGTCCGTGACCACCAGGCTCCAGGCCCGGCCGTCCCACTCCGGGCAGCGCGCGAGCACCCCGTGCAGGTGTTCGCGCATCAGGTCGACGGGCGCCGCGTGGTCGAGGTGCAGGTACACCGAGCCCGTCATCTGCGGGTTGCCGCGCGACCAGTTCTCGAAGGGCCTGCTGGTGAAGTACGAGACCGGCATGGTGATGCGCCGCTCGTCCCAGGTGGTCACCACGATGTAGGTGAGGGTGATCTCCTCGACCTTGCCCCACTCCTTCTCCACCACGACCGTGTCGCCGATGCGCACCATGTCGCCGAAGGCGATCTGCAGCCCGGCGAAGAGGTTGCCCAGCGTCGGCTGGGCCGCGACACCGGCCACCACGCCGATGAGGCCGGCCGAGGCCAGCAGGGAGGTGCCGACCGTCTTCATGTCCGGGAAGGTCAGCAGCATCGACCCGGCCGCCACCACGACGACGGCCGCGGTGACGACCCGCTGCACCAGCGTGAGCTGGGTACGCACCCGGCGGACCCGGGCCTCGTCCGCGGAGCCGGCCGCGTAGCGCGCGTAGAAGGACTCGACCACGGCCGCGGCGACCCGCACGGCCAGCCAGCCGCAGGCGCCGATCAGCACCAGGGTCAGCGCCTGGGCCACGACGCCGGGCGGCCCCGCGACGACCCCCGCGTACCCGTAACCGCCGCGCAGCAGTGCCGTGCACAGCACCAGCGCGAGCGGGCGGCGGCAGCGGCGCAGCAGGGTCCACAGCGGGGTCTCGGGGTGCCGCTCACCGATCCGGCGCAGCGTCAGGTCGGCGATGCGGACGACGACCAGGGTGACGACCACCGCTCCGCCGACGACCGCCACGGGGCGCAGCAGGTCCTCCATGGACACCTTCGGCTCACTCCTCCCGGCTTACCGGCGGGCGCCCCTTCCGAACGTACTGGCACGATGGGTGACACGCGATCCAGCTGTAAGGAAGTGACCCCAGTGGCGTCCCCTACCACGATTCTCCTGTTCCATTCGGCCTACGGCCTGCGTCCCGCGGTGCACGCCGCCGCGGACCGGCTGCGCGCCGCGGGGCACGAGGTGCACGTGCCGGACCTCTACGACGGCCGGACGGCCGACACCGTCGAGGACGGGATGGCGATCAAGGACGAGATCGGCCGGGAGGAGCTGCTGCACCGCGCGATCACGGCGGCGGCGCCGCTGTCGGAGCGGGGGCTGGTGTACGCGGGGTTCTCGCTGGGCGGGTCGATCGCCCAGAACCTGGCGCTCGGCGACGAGAAGGCGCGCGGGCTGCTGCTCCTGCACGGCACGTCGGACCTGCCGGAGGAGGCGAGCACGGACGGGCTGCCGGTGCAGTTGCACGTGGCGGATCCGGATCCGTTCGAGCCGCATGACTGGCTGAACGCGTGGTATCTGCGGATGCAGCGGGCCGGGGCGGATGTGGAGGTGCACCGGTATGCCGGTGCGGGGCATTTGTTCACGGATCCGGAGTTGGCGGATTACGACGCGGAGGCCGCCGATATGGCGTGGAGGGTGGCGCTGGGGTTCTTGGACGAGGTTTCTTGCCCCTGACCCGCCCTTTCGCCGTTTCTCGGGGCTTCGCCCCGAACCCCGGGGTGGTTCGTCGGTTGCGGGTTGACCGTGGCTGGTCGCGCAGTTCCCCGCGCCCCTTCGGGCGCGGGGCGGCACCCCTCACCCCACCGGCGAGCTGACCCGTTCCACCCGCTGCGTCCCCGACTTCGTCCGGTACGAACGCGCCCACGTCGCCGAGGACTTCGGGTTCGTCTTGTCGGACAGGACGTAGTAGTCCATCTGTGTCCGCTCCCGCGTCACGTCCAGCACTCCGTAGCCGTGCGAGTCCATGTCCACCCACTTCACATGGCGGTTGGCCGCCCGTATCGCGGTCCCCGCGGCGGCGGACACCGTGTGCGGGCGGACGTGGAGGGTGTCGTCCAGGTTGTCCGCCGTCACCGAGGTGACCACGAACTCCGTGGCCACCGACGGTGACAGCGGATACGTCGCCGCCCGCTTCGGCACGTCGTTGGCCCAGGCCATGTGGATGTCGCCGGTGAGGAAGACCGTGTTGCCGATGCCCCGGTCCGTGAGGTGGGCCAGCAGTTCGCGGCGGTCGTCCGTGTAGCCGTCCCACTGGTCGGTGTTGACCGTCACGCCCCCCGTCGGCAGGCCGAGCAGCTTGGCCAGTGGTTCCAGCAGGTGGGCGGGGAGGGCGCCGAAGGCGACCGGGGACATCATCACCGGGTTGCCGACGAGGCGCCAGGCCGTGTCGGAGGACGCCAGGCCCGATTTGAGCCAGTCGAGCTGGGCGCGGCCGGTGATCGTGCGCTCCGGGTCGTCGACCTTGCCGCTGCCGGTCCTGGCCTGCTGGGTGCGGAAGGAGCGCAGGTCCAGCAGGTGCAGGTCCGCCAGCGTCCCGAAGCGCAGCTTCCGGTAGGTGGTGCCGGCGACCGAGGGCCGTACCGGCATCCACTCGAAGTACGCCTGCTTCGCCGCCGCCATGCGGGCCGTCCAGTCGCCCTCGGCGCCGGGGGTGTGGTTGCCGGCGCCGCCGGACCAGGCGTTGTCGGCGAACTCGTGGTCGTCCCAGATGGCGATCAGCGGGTGCGTGTGGTGCAGCGCCTGCAGGTCCGGGTCGGTCTTGTAACGGCCGTGCCGTATGCGGTAGTCGGCGAGGGTGACGATCTCGTGCTCCGGCTCGTGCTTGCGCACGACGTACTTCGCCGCGGGGTATTCGCCGGACTTGTACTCGTAGATGTAGTCGCCGAGGTGGAGCACCGCGTCCAGGTCGCGGCGGGCCGCGAGATGGCGGTACGCGGAGAACCAGCCCGACTCCCAGTTGGCGCAGGAGACCACGCCGAAGCGGATGCCCTCGGCGGCCGCGTCGTGCGCGGGGGCGGTGCGGGTGCGGGCGACGGGGGAGACGGCGGTGCCGGCGGTGAAACGGTAGAAGTAGCCGGTGGCCGGGCGCAGTCCGCGGACGTCGGCCTTGACGGTGTGGTCGCCCGCGGCGGTCGCGGTGACGGTGCCCCGGGCGACGACGCGGGTGAAGGACGCGTCCTCGGCCACCTCCCAGGCCACCTCGACGGCGGGCCCGCGCCCGGAGCCGGGGACGGCGTCCGGGGCGGGCGTCACGCGGGTCCACAGCAGGACGCCGTCGGGGAGCGGGTCGCCGGAGGCGACGCCGTGCAGGAAGGCGGGCGCGGGGTCCGCGGCCGAGGCGGCGGCGGTCGGCAGGAACGCGGCGGCGACCGCACCGGCGGCCACCGCCGTGACGGCAGTACGGCGGGATATGTCAGGGGATGTCACGGGCCATCACCTTACCGGTTGGTAAAGCAGAGGTAATGGCCTTGCGGCAGCCGCTACTTCTTCAGCTGCTGGTCCACCAGTGCGTTGAGCTGCTCCGGCGTGATGTGCGAGCCGCCCACGCTCAGCACCTTGCCGTTGAGCTTGAAGCCCGGAGTGCCCTGGATGTCCTTGTTCGGGCCGACGAGCTTGTCGAAGGCGTCGGACACCGCCAGCGCCCACTTGTCGTAGGTGCCGTCCTTGACGTTCTTCTCGAACTGGGCGTTGCCCTTGAGCTCCTTGACCTGCTGCGCGATGTCGATGAGCTTCGCGTTGTCCGAGAACGCGTCGTCCGTCTCCTCCGGGTGGTTCTTCGCGGAGAACAGCGCCTCCTTGTAGTGCAGGAAGGCGTCCGTGCCGATGTTGAGCGCCGCGCCCAGCGCGCTCAGCGCGTTCTTCGAACCCGAGCCCTTGATCTGGGGGTTGCGGTCCAGGAACGTCCCGATGTGGTACTGCGCCTTGTACTTGCCGTCCTTGATGTCCTTCACGACGGCGGCACCCGCGCCCTGCTCGAACTCCGAGCACATCGGGCAGCGCATGTCCTCGAAGACGTCGAGGGTGTTCTTCGCGTCCTTGTTGCCGATGACGACCTCGGTGCCCTTGTCACCGGTGGTGTTGGCGGGCCGGGTGAACGTCGTCTTCTTGGCGGACGCCTCCCAGTCCTCGCTGCTCACCTTGTTGTTCTTGCTGCCGTTGGTGGCGTTGGTGACGGCCCAGCCGATGCCGCCGGCCGCGGCGAGGACGGCGACGATCGCGCCGCCGACGATCAACTGCCGCTTGGTCTTCGCCTTCTTGGCGTCACGCTCGCGCTGCGCGCGCAGCCGTTCGCGGGCGGCCTGCTTGTTCTGGGGGTTGTTGCGGTTGCTCATGGGGATTCCTCCATGGATACCCCCGCCTTCGGACGGGGGAGGAAGCGGACTCCTGCGGAGCAGGGCAGGGAACGGCAATTCGCGAATCACCGTGCACCCGTTGACCCGCAGCTTGTAGGCTCGGGTCGCCCGGCCGGGGCGATAACCAAGCTCCGGCCGGGCCTACCGCCGGGCTGGCGGGATGTCAGGTCTGTGGAGCTGGCGTAAGACCGATGGTTGGCACACCAACCCTCGCCGTTGATTCGGGTCGGCTGCTGTCGATGAAGCAGAAAGATCAACCTGCGAAGGTTGAATCCCCCTGCTTCAGCCGGGGGAGAAGCCAAGGTGTCTTCTCCGCGGTAGCGAAGGAAGGCGTGCAGGACCGTCAGTCGCCCATGTGCTCAGGCGAAGGCTGGGCACACGGGCGGTCCGCGCTGTACGACGGGATGGACGAGAAGCGGCAGTGCACGGGCGGGCAGAGTGTCGCGCACCGGTCGCAGCGGCGTGTTCGCCCGGTGGCCGGTCACACACAGGACCACGACAGCTGGCATCAGCGGCCGGACGCCGAGAGCGGCAGCGGCATCCGCGAGAGCAGGACGTGGCCGCCGGCCGACAGGGTCACGCAGAGCGCGGTGAACACCGCCGCCCGCAGCGCCCTGAACCGAACTCCCGTCCCCTTCATGAGGCCGAAGTGTGCCACGCGCACCTGTGCGTGTCGCGTCAAGATTCGGCATCGGTCCGGGGACGGGGCAACCGTCCCGCTCCGTCCGTTACTTCAGCTGTGCGTCGACCGCCGAGGTGAACTGCTCCGGGGTCATCGGGACGCCCTTGCCGTTGGGGGTGTCCACGCTCAGCTTCTTGCCGTCGAGCTTGATGGTGGGGGTGCCGGTGACGTCCTTGTGGCTGTCGAACTCGTCGGACATCTGCAGGGCCCACTTGTCGAAGGTGTGGTCCTTGAGGTTCTTCTCGAAGTCGGCGTTGCCCTTGAGCGCCGGGACCTGCTGGGCGACCTTCAGCAGGGCGTCGTCCTTGGAGTAGTCGTCCTTGGTCTCGTCGGGGTGGTTGGCCTTCGCGTACAGCGCCTTGTTGTAGGCCTGGAAGGCCTCGGGGCTGACGTTCAGCGCCGCGCCGAGCGCGCTCAGGGCGTTCTTCGAACCGGTGCCGGCGATCTGCGGGTTGCGGTCGAGGAAGGTGCCGATGTGGTACTGCGCCTTGAACTTGCCGTCCTTGACGTCCTTCTCGACCTGGCCGCCGACGTTCTGCTCGAAGACCGAGCAGATCGGGCAGCGCATGTCCTGGTAGACCTCAAGGGTGTGCTTGGCGTCCTTGTTGCCGATGACGACCTCGGTGCCGTTGTCGCCGGCGGTGTTGGCGGGCTTGACGAGGGTCTTCTTGGCAGCGGCCTCCCAGGCCGTGCTGGTGCTCTTCTTGCTCGCGCCGCTGTCGCCCAGCTGCGTGGCGGCGTAGCCGATGCCGCCGGCTATCGCCAGGACGCCGACGATCGCGCCGCCGACGACGAACTGGCGCTTGGTCCTGTCCTTCTTCGCCTGGCGCTCGCGCTCGGCGCGCAGCCGCTCGCGGGCCGACTGCTTGTTCTCCCAGTTGTTGCGGTTGCTCATGGTACTGGTGTCTCCGTGGTGCGTGAGGTGCAGGATGCTGCAGTGATCTTCAGGCGAGGGCGGGGCGGGGAGGGGGCCCGCGCCGGACCACGGAGTGGAGAAGCACCAGCCGCTGCCGCGCCCGGCGCACCCGGCGGGCGCGCGGCACGGGCGCCCCGCGGCGCGGGACGGCGGCCGTGAAGCCCGCGGCGGCCAGCAGCAGCGGGCGGAAGGCGGCCGCGGCGGCCGCGCGCAGCAGCCGGGCCAGCGCCGCCTCGCCGCGGCGCAGCCAGGCGGCGGCCAGCAGGCCGACCGCGACGTGCACGGCGAGCAGCAGCCAGGGGGCCGTGCCCGGATCGGCGGCCCGGGTCAGCGAGCGGCCCACGCTGCCGCCCCCGCACAGCAGGGTCCACGCCCCCGGGGCGTGGTGGCGCACGGAGCCGTAGCAGGTGTCCTGCCCGGTGCTGAAGAGCGCGCCCGAGGCCAGCTCCAGCGGGATCAGCAGGGCGGCGATGTGCCAGTAGCCGCGCTCCCGGCCCGCCAGCGCGTAGGCGAGCGCGAAGACGCCGGCCGCGGTCAGGGCGACGGTGGGCACGGGCAGCGGCATCCCGGACAGCAGCACGTGCGAGGCGGCGGACAGCACGACGCACAGCGCCGTGAACAGCGCTGCGCGCAGTGCCCGCAAGCGTGCCGCCGATATGTCCATGAGATCGAGTCTGTCATGGCCGGGGGTAAACCACCGCTAAAGCCCCTGCCCCGCCGGGGGCGGGGAACTGCGCAGTCGATGTCCTCCCCCAGCTACCGCTGGGGGTGCCCCCAGGAGGTGCCCCCAGGGCTTCGCCCCGGATCCCCAGGGTGGTGCGTCGGCTGCAGGCCGGCTGTGGTTGCTCGCGCAGTTCCCCGCGCCCCTGACGGGGCGCTCAGGCTCCCGGGACCCGACCGTTGCGGAGCAGGTCGACGAAGATCCGGTGGTCCGCGAGGGTGCGGGCCGCCGAGCGGTGGGCGAAGTCCGTGAGCAGTTCGGGGAAGGCCTCCTCGTCCGCCGCGATGGCCGCGTCGACGGCCCGCTCGGCCGCGAAGGGGACCAGCGCCCGCCCGCTGCCGTCCCCGGCCGCCGCATGCAGGTCGGCCACCAGGGCGGCGAGCTCCGCCGGATCGGCTGTCTCGTCGACGGACGACCAGTCCAGCGCCACGGCGTACGGCGAGACCTCGGCGACCAGCTGCCCGGCCCCGTCCAGCTCCGTCCACCCGAGCCAGGGGTCGGCGTGCGCCTGGAGGGCGCGCTGGGCGAGCACCGTGCGGTGCCCCTCGTGGCGGACGTGCTCGCGCAGGGCCCGGTCGGCCAGGTGCCGGGAGACGGCCGGGGTGCGGCCCGGCCGCATGGAGATCACGACGTCGTCCTCCAGGGCGTCGCTGCCGCCCTCCAGAAGGATGTCGTAGGCCGTCGGCCCGGCGCCGTCGCGGCGGCCGACGACGTCCTTGACCCGGTAGGAGTCGGGCCGGGCGAGGGCGGTGTCGGGCAGCGACTCCAGGTAGCCGTCGAAGGCGGCCAGGATCGTGTAGCGGGTGGCGGCGTCCAGCTCGACGGTGTCCTCGCCGGAGCGGAAGCGCCGGTCGAAGTCGCGGATCCCGGTCCGGTCGGCGAGCATCCCGGCGCGCGTCCCGGCGCGGGCCCGGCGCAGGGTGCCGAGGACGGGGCCCTCGGCGTTGTCCAGGGTCAGGGGCGGCACCTCCTCATGACGGGCGCCGGCGGCCAGGGCGTGGATGCGCTCGCGGTAGGCGGCGGCGTAGCCACGGACCAGACCGGTGATCTGCTCGTCGCCGAGCGCCGTGGTGCGGCCCCGCAGCGCAAGGGAGGCGGCGAAGCGCTTGAGGTCCCAGGTGAACGGGCCGACGTACGCCTCGTCGAAGCCGGTGGCGCCGAAGACCAGGCGGCCGGTGGCGTCCATGGACGCGCCGAAGCGCCCGGTGTGCAGGTCGCCGTGGATCCACATCCGGCCGGTGCGCTCGTCCAGGAAGGGGCCGATGCCGTACCCCTCCTTGCCGTGCTCCGGGTCGGCGTAGAAGAGGCAGGGGGTGGCGTGGTGGAAGGCGAGGACGGAGGCGGCCAGCTTCCGGAACCGGGCCCGGCGGGCGTCGGGGCCGGGGGCCCGCAGGTCCTCGGATGCGGTGCCGAGGACGGCGAGGATCTCCTCACCGCGCTGCGCGGTCCGGTCGTGCTCGAGCGCCATCGCCGGTTCCTCCTGGGGGATCGTCGGGCGGACGGATGTGCTGCCGTCCTCAACGTGCGGGACCGCCCGTCCGTGCCCGCGTCTGTCAGTGGGGGCCGGTAACCTTCGAAGCTGTCCCCGCCCGCCGCCGCCCACCGCCCGCCGGAGGTTTCCCCGCCGTGACCGCCTCGTCCAGGCCCCCCTTCACGCACCTGCACGTCCACACGCAGTACTCCCTGCTGGACGGTGCCGCGCGGCTCAAGGACATGTTCAAGGCCTGCCAGGACATGGGCATGACGCACATCGCCATGTCCGACCACGGCAACCTGCACGGCGCGTACGACTTCTTCCACCAGGCGAAGAAGGCGGGGATCACCCCGATCATCGGCATCGAGGCCTACGTGGCCCCCGAGTCCCGGCGCAACAAGCGGCGCATCCAGTGGGGCCAGCCGCACCAGAAGCGCGACGACGTGTCGGGTTCCGGCGGCTACACGCACAAGACGATCTGGGCGTCGAACAGGACCGGTCTGCACAACCTCTTCCGCCTGTCCTCCGACGCGTACGCCGAGGGCTGGCTGACCAAGTGGCCGCGGATGGACAAGGAGACCATCGCCCAGTGGTCGGAGGGCCTGATCGCCTCCACCGGCTGCCCGTCCGGCGAGGTCCAGACCCGGCTGCGGCTCGGCCAGTTCGACGAGGCCGTCCAGGCCGCCAGCGACTACAAGGACATCTTCGGCGAGGGCCGGTACTTCCTGGAGCTGATGGACCACGGCATCGAGATCGAGCGCCGGGTCCGCGACGGCCTGCTGGAGATCGGCAAGAAGCTGGGCATCCCCCCGCTCGTCACCAACGACTCGCACTACACCTACCCGCACGAGGCCGAGGCGCACGACGCCCTGCTGTGCATCCAGACCGGCAAGAACCTCTCCGACCCGGACCGCTTCAAGTTCGACGGCACCGGCTACTACCTGAAGTCCACGGACGAGATGTACGCCATCGACTCCTCGGACGCCTGGCAGGAGGGCTGCCGCAACACGCTCCTCGTCGCCGAGCAGGTCGAGACCGACGGCATGTTCGAGGCGAAGAACCTCATGCCGAGGTTCGACATCCCCGACGGCTACACCGAGGTCACCTGGTTCCAGGAGGAGGTCCGCCGCGGCATGGCCCGGCGCTTCCCCGGCGGCGTCCCGGACGACCGGCAGAAGCAGGCCGAGTACGAGATGGACGTCATCATCCAGATGGGGTTCCCCGGCTACTTCCTCGTCGTCGCCGACTTCATCATGTGGGCCAAGAACAACGGCATCGCGGTCGGCCCCGGCCGAGGCTCCGCGGCCGGCTCGATCGTGGCCTACGCCATGGGCATCACCGACCTCGACCCCATCCCGCACGGCCTGATCTTCGAGCGCTTCCTCAACCCCGAGCGCGTCTCCATGCCCGATGTCGACATCGACTTCGACGAGCGCAGGCGCGCCGAGGTGATCCGGTATGTGACGGAGAAGTACGGCGCCGACAAGGTCGCCATGATCGGCACCTACGGCACCATCAAGGCCAAGAACGCCATCAAGGACTCCGCCCGCGTCCTCGGTTACCCGTACGCCATGGGCGACCGCATCACCAAGGCCATGCCCGCCGACGTCCTCGGCAAGGGCATCCCGCTCTCCGGCATCACCGACTCCGCGCACCCGCGCTACAGCGAGGCGGGCGAGGTCCGCGGGATGTACGAGAACGAGCCGGACGTGAAGAAGGTCATCGACACCGCGCGCGGCGTCGAGGGCCTGGTCCGGCAGATGGGTGTGCACGCGGCCGGCGTGATCATGTCCAGCGAGACGATCACCGACCACGTACCGGTCTGGGTCCGCGCCTCCGACGGCGTCACCATCACGCAGTGGGACTACCCGAGCTGTGAGTCGCTCGGCCTGCTGAAGATGGACTTCCTGGGTCTGCGCAACCTGACCATCATGGACGACGCCGTCAAGATGGTGAAGGCCAACAAGGGCCTCGACATCGACCTGCTGGCCCTCCCGCTGGACGACCCCACGACCTTCGACCTGCTCCAGCGCGGCGACACCCTCGGCGTGTTCCAGTTCGACGGCGGACCCATGCGCTCGCTGCTGCGCCTGATGAAGCCCGACAACTTCGAAGACATCTCCGCCGTCTCGGCCCTCTACCGGCCGGGCCCGATGGGCATGAACTCGCACACCAACTACGCGCTGCGCAAGAACAAGCAGCAGGAGATCACGCCGATCCACAAGGAGCTGGAGGCGCCGCTCGAAGAGGTCCTGGCCGTCACCTACGGCCTGATCGTCTACCAGGAGCAGGTGCAGAAGGCCGCCCAGATCATCGCGGGCTACTCGCTCGGCGAGGCCGACATCCTCCGCCGCGTCATGGGCAAGAAGAAGCCCGACGAGCTGGCGAAGAACTTCACCATCTTCCAGGCCGGCGCCCGCAAGAACGGCTACAGCGACGAGGCCATCCAGGCCCTGTGGGACGTGCTGGTCCCCTTCGCCGGCTACGCGTTCAACAAGGCCCACTCGGCCGCGTACGGACTGGTCTCGTACTGGACCGCCTACCTCAAGGCCAACTACCCGGCCGAGTACATGTCCGCGCTCCTCACCTCGGTGCGGGACGACAAGGACAAGTCGGCGATCTACCTCAACGAGTGCCGCCGCATGGGCATCAAGGTGCTCCCGCCGAACGTCAACGAGTCCCAGGCGAACTTCGCCGCCCAGGGTGACGACGTGATCCTCTTCGGCCTCACCGCCGTCCGCAACGTCGGCCAGAACGTGGTGGATTCGATCATCCGCTGCCGCAAGTCCAAGGGGAAGTACACCTCCTTCCCCGACTTCCTGGACAAGGTCGAGGCGGTCGTCTGCAACAAGCGCACCGTCGAATCCCTGATCAAGGCCGGCGCCTTCGACACGATGGGGCACACCCGCAAGGGCCTCACCGCGCACTACGAGCCGATGATCGACAATGTGGTCGCGGTCAAGCGCAAGGAGGCCGAGGGCCAGTTCGACCTCTTCGGCGGCATGGGCGACGAGAGCGCCGACGACGGGCCGGGCTTCGGTCTGGACGTGGAGTTCTCCGACGTGGAGTGGGAGAAGGCCTATCTGCTCGCGCAGGAGCGCGAGATGCTCGGCCTCTACGTCTCCGACCACCCCCTCTTCGGCATCGAGCACGTCCTCAACGACAAGGCCGACGCCGCCATCTCCCAGCTGACCGGCGGCGAGCACGCAGACGGTGCGATCGTGACGATCGGCGGCATCATCTCGGGCCTGCAGCGCAAGATGACCAAGCAGGGCAACGCCTGGGCCATCGCCACCGTCGAGGACCTGGCGGGCTCCATCGACTGCATGTTCTTCCCCGCCACCTACCAGCTGGTCTCCACCCAGCTCGTCGAGGACGCGGTCGTGTTCGTCAAGGGCCGGCTCGACAAGCGGGAGGACGTGCCCCGGCTGGTCGCGATGGAGCTGATGGTCCCCGACCTGTCCAACGCGGGCACCAACGCGCCCGTGATCATCTCCATCCCCACCGTGAAGGTCACGCCGCCGATGGTCGAGCGCCTCGGCCAGGTGCTCACCCACCACCGGGGCTCCACCGAGGTGCGCATCAAGCTCCAGGGGCCGCGCAAGACGACCGTGCTCCGGCTCGACCGGCACCGGGTGACGCCCGACCCGGCGCTCTTCGGTGACCTGAAACAGCTCCTCGGTCCGTCCTGCCTGGCCGGCTGAGGCCCGGGCCGCGACGGCCCGACAGCGCGAGGGGCGCGCCCGCGGAGTGCGGGCGCGCCCCTCAAGCGCACCGAAGCGCCGGTCAGTTGTGGCCGAAGCGCTTCTGCTTGCTCTTGCGGGCCACGTCGCCGGGGGTCACCTGGCTCTGCCGCTGCTCGGACTGTGCCTCGATCGAGGACTTCTGCGCCTGCTGAGTGCTCTTTTCGGCCGATTGAGCCTGCTGCCTGGACCGGTCCTGTTTCTTGTTCTTGGCCATGCCGGTATGCCTCCGCATCGGGGTGACCCCCCTTTCGGACACCCTTGCACGCGACGCCGAACCGCGCATTTCGGGTAATTACCGTGAGTGATAGGGACACTTGTCGGCTGTTACCCGTATCCGCCACGCCGATGATCCAGTTCGGACTGATAACCCCCGCGCGGTCGGGCAGACTCCAGGGAAAGCCGAAAGCCCGGAGCGCCGGGGCACCACTGTGCCGGGGGACGACCGTGCTGCCGGCCGGCCCCGACTCATGGAGAGAGGTGGACCGTGGACCGCTGCGTCGTCCTGGTCGACGCCGGCTATCTGCTGGGCGCCGCCGCGAGCCTGCTGGCCGGGGAGCCCGCCCGGTCGCGCATCACGGTCGACCACGCAACGCTCATCCAGGGCCTGCGTGAACGCGCCGAGGCCGACACCGAACGCCCGTTGCTGCGCATCTACTGGTTCGACGGCGCCCCCGACCGGGTCCCCCAGCCCGAGCACCGCCGGCTGCGCGTCATGCCGCGCGTCACCGTCCGGCTCGGCGCCCTGACCCGGAGCGACGGCCGCTGGGCCCAGAAGGGCGTGGACGCGGCCATGCACGCCGAACTCACCGAGCTCGCCCGCAACCGGGCCTGCTCCGACATCGTGCTCGTCACCGGCGACGGCGATCTGCTGCCCGGCCTGATGTCCGCCAAGGAACACGGCGTCGCCGTCCACCTGTGGGCCGTCCAGGCCGCCGACGGCGACTACAACCAGTCCGAGGACCTCGTCGCCGAGGCCGACGAGCGGCGGGTGCTCGACCGCACCTGGATCACCCGGGCGGTCCGGGCCAAGGAGCTCACCGGCCCCTGCGCACCGCAGCCGGCGCCCCGGCCCGAGATCGCGGCCATCCTCTCCGCCCCGCTCCCCGAGAGCGCGGCGGCCGCAGCCGCCGCGGCCGCCCGCAACGGGGACTCCGGCACCGACACGGGCAACGGCTCCCGGCCCGCGGCGGCCGCCGCGCTCCCCGGGAGCGCGGGGCCCGAGCGCACGGGCGACACGCCCGGCAGCCGCGGGGTGCCCACGCCGAAGGACCTCGCGAGCCTGGGCCGCGGCCCCGCGGCCCAGGCCAACGGGCAGCCGCCCGCGGTGAGCACCGGGGCCTCGCCCAACGCGACCCTGCGCTGGTCCTCCGACAAGGGCTGGGTCGAGCGGAGCGGCCCGGGCAACGGCCTGGGGGAGACCCCCGAGACCGCCTCCCTGCCCACGCTCGCCCAGCTCACCAGCGCGGAACAGCGCTGGGCCGACCGCGAGGAGGACATCACCACCGTCGGCGGCGACCCCTTCGAGGTCGGCCAGGTCTTCGCCCGCCGCTGGACCGAGCGCATCACGGACTCCGTCCACCTGCAGCACCTGTCGACCGAATACCCGCGGATTCCGCACCGCATCGACGGCGAGCTGCTGCGGTACGCGGCGCGGTTCGGGCTGCTGGCACACAAGGACGACCAGATCGACGAACACGACCGGTATGCGATTCGCGCCGGGTTCTGGCGCGAGATCGACGCGCGAACGGCGGCGGAGCATGCACCGGCTGGGGATTAGAGGTGCCCCGGTCCCACCCCTTCACCGTTTCCTGGGGGGCAAGCCCCCCAAGCCCCCCGGTCTCGGGGGCTCAGCCCCCGGATCCCCGGACTTGGGCTTGCGCCCCGAAGGGGCGCGGGGAACTGCGCGATCAGCCACAGACGGCCCGCACCGTCCCCGCAGCCGGGGCGCAGCCCCCATGGCGAGCCGCGCCGCCCGGGCGCGTACCCTCATAGCTCGTGAGAACGGTCGAAAGGGCGGCAAGCCCCCCGGTGTGCACCGTGCGCGGCCTCGTCAAGACCTACCCCGCCGCGCGCGGCCGCCGCGGCGCCCCCGGCACCGAGGCCGTGCAGGCCAGCGCCGGCATCGACCTCGACATCCGGTGCGGCGAGATCTTCGGGCTGCTCGGCCCGAACGGCGCCGGCAAGACCACGCTCGTCCGCCAGCTCACCGGCCTGCTGCGGCCCGACGCGGGCAGCGTCGAGCTGCTCGGCCACGACCTCGTCCGGCACCCCGAGCGCGCCGCCCGGCTCGTCGGCTACCTCGGCCAGCACTCCACCGCGCTCGACGAGCTGACCGTCTCCCTCGCCGCCGAGACCACCGGCCGGCTGCGCGGGCTGGACCTGCGCACCGCCCGCGCCGAGCGCGACGCCGTCCTGGAGGAGCTCGGGCTCACCGCGATCGCCTCGCGGCCGCTGAAGAAGCTCTCCGGCGGCCAGCGCCGCCTCGCCTGCTTCGCCGCCGCGCTGGTCGGCGACCGGCCCGTGCTGATCCTCGACGAGCCCACCACCGGCATGGACCCCGTGGCCCGCCGCGCCGTCTGGGCCGCCGTCGACCGGCGGCGCGCCGAGCGCGGCGCCACCGTGCTGCTCGTCACCCACAACGTCATCGAGGCGGAGACCGTCCTGGACCGGGTCGCCGTCCTGGAGAGCGGCCGGATCATCGCCTGCGACACCCCGGCCGGGCTCAAGCAGCTCGTCGGCGACGAGGTCCGGGTCGACCTCGTCTGGCGCACCGAGCCCCCGCTGGACGTCCCCGAGGTCGCCGCCCTGCGCGGCGCGGCGACCGAGGCCGGGCGCCGCTGGTCGCTGCGGCTCGGGCCCGCCGAGGCACGTGCCGCCGTCGCCGCCGTCACCGGCGGCCCCGCCTTCGCCGCGCTCGACGACTTCACGCTCGCCACGCCCAGCCTGGAGGACGTCTATCTGGCGCTGGGCGGTCGTACGGAGGGTTTGGTAAAGGGATGAGCGCTGTGACCACCGGGGTGGCGCCGGGGCAGAGCCGCGAGCGCGGCGACGCCCGGGCCCGGGCCGGGGACGGCGAGGCCGCCCCGCTCGGCCCGCGGGCCCGGCTGCTGCCCGCGCTGGCCGCGGTCTACCGCGCCCAGCTGTCGCGTGCCCGCGTGGCGCGGATACCGCTGCTGTTCGTGGCGACCTTCCAGTCCGTCGGCATCATGATCCTGATGCGCGGCGTCGTGGACGGCGGGGACGCGGCGCGGGCCGTCGTGTCCGGCTCCAGCGTGCTCGTCGTGGCGTTCGTCGCGCTCAATCTCCTGGCCCAGTACTTCGGACAGCTGCGCGCCGGAGGCGGGCTCGACCACTACGCGACGCTGCCGGTGCCGCCCGCCGCGGTGGTGCTCGGCGCGGCCGGGGCGTACGCGTCCTTCACCGTGCCCGGCACGGCCGTCACGGCCGTCGTGGGCAGCGTGCTGTTCAAGCTGCCGCTGGGGCACCTGTGGGTGCTGGCCGCGGTGATCCCGCTCGCCGGGGCCGCGCTCTCCGGGCTCGGCGCGGCGCTGGGACTGCTCGCGCCGCGCCAGGAACTGGCCACGCTGGCCGGCCAGTTGGGCATGTCCGCGGCGCTGCTGCTGGGCGTGCTGCCGGCCTCGCACATGCCGATGCCGGTCGCCCTCGCGCGCGATCTGCTGCCCTCCACCTACGGGGTGGAGGCGCTGGCCCGCAGCTTCGACGCGCACCCCGACTGGCTGCTGGTCGCCGCCGACCTCGGGGTCTGCGCGGCCGTCGGCGTGGTGTCGCTGGCCGCGGCCACCTGGGCCTTCCGCCGGGCGGCCGTGCGGTGACGCGCCGCACGGGACGTCCTGGGGCCGAGGAGGCCGCACCGGCCTGGCACGATGACGGGGTGACCGCATCGCTTTCCCCGCACGACCCGCCCGCCGTTCCCGAGGAACCGCAGCCCGCCGCCCCCGCGCACGACCTGCGCACCGAGGCGCGGCAGTCCGCCGTCGTCCTGGCGGCCGTGACGGTGTCCGGGCTGCTGCTGGGGCTGCTGTGGCTGTGGCTGGCGCCGCGGGTGCCGCTGATCTCGGACGGCAAGGCGGTGTACCTGCGCAACTCGGAGGGTGAGCAGGCCGTCGGCGCAGACGGCGTCTTCGCCTTCCTGGGGCTGGGGTTCGGCGCGGTGAGCGCGGCGCTGGTCTTCTGGTTCCGCCGCAGCGGCGGCATCGCCGTCGTGGTGGGCCTGGCGGTGGGCTCGCTGCTGGCCTCGCTGATCGGCTGGCGGCTGGGCGTCTGGCTGGGGCCGACGTCGGACGTGGCCGCGCACGCGCGGGCCGTGGGCAAGGGGGTCGTCTTCGACGGGCCGCTGAAGCTGGGGGCCAAGGGCACGCTGTTGGCGTGGCCCTTGGCCGCGATGGCGGTTCACCTGGGGCTGACGGCCCTGTTCGGACCGCGCGACCCGGAGCCGGCGCCGCACTGGCCGACGGCGGAGGCCTAGCGCCCCGTAAGGGGCGCGGGGCTGTTCACATATGCGGCTCCGCCGCGTGGGCGCGACCAGGCGCCCCAAAGGGGCGCGGGGAACTGCGCGACCAGCCCCCACCGGCCCGCAGGCGACGCGCTACCCCAGAGGTCCGGGGCGAAGCCCCGAGTACTTCGACTGCGGGCGCGTCGTGGCTGATCGCGCAGTTCCCCGCGCCCCTTTGGGGCGCGGCCACTCCCTAGGCCGGCCTACGGCCGTGATTCGCCCGGCCCTTCTTCAGGCGCCACCTCCGCTTGCGGGTCCGCTTGGACATGGGCATCCCCTCCTCTACCCCTCGGTGGTAGCCGAGCGCAGCGGAACCGTCCAGGGCTCACGCACGCGCAATCGGTGCGACCACCGCGCCCGTGAGCGCCGCCAGGTCTCCCGGTGCGAGCTCCACCTCCAGGCCCCGGCGGCCGGCCGACACGCAGATCGTGGGGTGCGCGCCCGCCGACGCGTCCAGCGCCGTGCGCAGCCGCTTGCGCTGCCCGAGCGGGGAGATGCCGCCCCGTACGTACCCCGTGGTGCGCTCCGCGAGGGCCGGGTCGGCCATCGCGGCCCGCTTGCCGCCGAGCGCAGCGGCCAGGGCCTTGAGGTCCAGCGAGCCGGACACCGGCACGACCGCGACCGTCAGGCTGCCGTCGACGTCCGCCACCAGGGTCTTGAAGACCCTGCCCGGCTCGACGCCCATCGCCTGCGCGGCCTCCTCGCCGTAGGACGCCACGGCGGGGTCGTGCTCGTAGGCGTGCACGGAGAACGCCGTACCGGCCTTCTCCAGGGCCACGATGGCGGGCGTCGAGCCCGCACCCTGCTTCTTCGTCTTCGCCAACGCGTCCGTCCCCTCGGTCAGTTGGGGCTGGTCGGCCGTCTGGTGAGCTCCACGGCCGGCAGCGACGGGAGCTTACCGATCAAGGCCGTCTCGGCACGCAGCAGCCTCAGCTCCTCCGCCAGCCGCGACGCGGTGTCCGGCGTCTGGAGCAGCCGCTGCTTGGCGGGGGTGTCCAGCACCGCCGCGGCCGCGACCAGATAGGACAGCACCGACGGCTCCCCGGGCAGATCCGCCTGCCCGGCCAGCGAGCGCTCGCTCGCCCCGGCCAGCCGCTTCTGGTACGCGCGGAACGCCCGCACCACACCCGAGGCCAGGGCGCCCGCCTCGTCGCCCTGCTGCTCCGGGATCTCCTCCACCTCGCCCGTCAGATAGGGGCCGGTGGCGTCGACCGACAGCAGCCGGAAGCGGGTGGTGCCGCTGGCGAGGACCTCGTACGTGCCGTCCGGACGCTCGCGGATGGTGGCCGCCTCGGCCGTGCAGCCCACGGAGTAGAAGGACGCGAGGGGGTCGGGGCCGAATCCGGACGCCGGCCCCGGCTCCGGGCGGGCCTGCTCGGGCAGGCCCGGCGCGCTGGGCGCGACCTCGCGGCCGTCGCGGATGGCGACGACGCCGAAGCGGCGCGGCATCTCCTCCGGCAGCGCCGACAGCTCGCGCATCATGGCGCGGTACCGCTGCTCGAAGACGTTGAGCGGGAGCACGAGCCCCGGGAAGAGCACCGAGTTCAGCGGGAAGATGGGAAGGCGAGCGCTGGTCACAGCCGGTAAGCCTAATGGCCGGAGCCGACAGGGTGCCGGGAGTTCACTGGCGGCGCAGCAGCCGGGAGGCCCCGGCGGCGACCGTCGTCGCCAGTACCCAGCCCAGCAGGATCAGTGCGGCCGACAGCCACTGCGCGAGGCCCGTGGTCTTCCAGGCCAGGCCCTGCCCCAGGTCGACGACCGGCAGCAGCAGGTCCAGGGTGTAGAGCTCGGGGTTCCAGGAGGGGCCCTCGTTCTCCTTGACCGGTTCGAAGTGCTGGTGGGAGAAGTAGAGCGTCCCCAGCGCCCACAGCACCGCCATCCACACCGCCGCCCGGCCCGGGCGGTAGCCGTAGGCCACGGTCCAGTCCTGCAGATATCCCCAGGCCCGGCCGGCCGGGGGCAGCGTCTCGCGTCGGCGCCGCTGCTTGGCCAGCAGCACCTCGCGCGCGTCCTCGTCCTCCCCGCCGTCGCGCAGGGCGGCGGCCAGCCGCTCGTAGGGTTCCGGCGCGTACTCCGGGGTGGCCGCGGCCACCCACTCCAGGCGCAGCGGGAGCGGGAAGCGGCCCAGGGGTATGAGGTTCTCGTAGAAGAAGCCGGCCATCGTCAGCCCGCCGGGGCCCGGCCAGCTGTCGTAGCGGTCCACCAGGTTGGTGACCCGGGCCCCCGACAGCACCACCCGGCCGCGCTCCGGCCGGTCCCCGAGGAAGCGCAGCTCGGGCGTCTGGACGCGGCGCAGCGACAGCTCCTGGTCCGGCTGCATCACGAAGAGCGCCTGGCTCAGGTCCACCGCGTCGCCGAACCGCCCGTCGTCCAGCCGCGCCCCGCCGTGGCACTCGAAGCGCTGCACCCGCGTGCCCCGCTCGGGCGTGCCGGGGGTGATGCCGTACGGGGGAGTGCCGCCGGGGAAGGCGGATCCGCTGATGCCGACCGCCGTGAGGTAGAGGGTGCGCTCCACGGTGAGCTGCGGGGCGTTGAGCGCGCGCCGGCCGTAGGGATTGTGCAGGGCCGAGCCGCGCAGGCTCAGCGAGGCGCCGACGGTGGCGCCGCGCAGGCTCAGCTCGCCGTAGGAGCGCATCAGCTCGGCCTGCAGGTCCTGCCCGACGGTCAGGCCGTCCGCGGCGACGGACACCCCGTGCCGGTCCCGGCGCACCACGGCCTGGTTGAGCAGCAGGTCCGTGCCGATGTGGGCGTCGGTCAGCCGGATGCCGTGCCGCACCACCGAGCGCGGCAGGTGCAGATCGCCCTCGGTGCGCAGCCGGGCGGCCTCCAGCCGGGGAATGGCGCAGCCGACCAGGCGCAGGGTGGTGAAGTGGCACTCGGGCAGCAGCAGCTGCTGGTCGAAGCGGCAGTTGTGCAGCTCGACGTAGGGGACGACGGTCCCGCCGGAGAGGTCGAGCCGGCCGGTGATCCGCACCCCGTTGAGCTTGAGCGCGGCCACCCGGCCGGGCAGCGCGGGCGGGCCGTCCAGGAGCAGCAGCGCGACGACCGTCGCGCGCACGCTGCGCTCGGGGCCCCAGGCGTGCGGGCCGTCCGGATCGTTGCGCTCGTGCTCGGCGGCCCGCAGGTCGTGGGTGCTGCCCTGGCGGAACGCCTGCCACATCCCCTGCTCGGCAGGGGTGAGATCCAGCCCGTGCGGAAGCCCGCCGTCCGTCTGCTCGGTCACCGCGCCCCCTTCCGTCACCCGTACGGTCGTGCTACGGATCCCCATTCCCCCTGTGGCGGGCCGGACACCGTCCGTGCCGACCGTTCCAGAGGGTGGTACGGAGAAACGTGCGACGGGACGGGTCTGAGACAATTGGCCGTGTGATTTCCCGAATCGATCTGCGCGGTGCTGCCTTCCCTGAGGGCGGTATCGACCGCGACCTGCTGCCCCGAGCCGAACTCGACGTTGCAGCCGCCCTGGAGAAGGTGCGGCCCATCTGCGAGGACGTGCATCATCGCGGCACCGCGGCCTTGATCGACTACGCGGAGAAATTCGACGGCGTCACGATCGACCGCGTGCGGGTCCCCGCCGAGGCGATCACCCGTGCCCTGGAGGAGCTCGACCCGGCCGTCCGCGCGGCCCTGGAGGAGTCCATCCGGCGCGCCCGCATCGTCCACCGCGAGCAGCGCCGCACCGACCACACCACCCAGGTCGTGCCCGGCGGCACCGTCACCGAGCGCTGGGTGCCGGTGGAGCGCGTCGGGCTGTACGTGCCCGGCGGCCGGTCCGTCTACCCCTCGTCCGTCGTCATGAACGTCGTCCCGGCCCAGGAGGCCGGCGTCGGCTCGATGGCCGTCTCCTCCCCGCCCCAGGCCGACTTCGGCGGTCTGCCGCACCCGACGATCCTGGCCGCCTGCGCGCTGCTGGGCGTCGACGAGGTCTACGCGGCCGGCGGCGCCCAGGCGATCGCCATGTTCGCCTACGGCACCGACGAATGCCGCCCGGTCACCATGGTCACCGGCCCCGGCAATATCTGGGTCGCCGCCGCCAAGCGGCTGCTCAAGGGCCGCATCGGCATCGACGCCGAGGCCGGACCCACCGAGATCGCCGTCCTCGCCGACGCCACCGCCGACCCGGTGCACGTCGCCGCGGACCTGATCAGCCAGGCCGAGCACGACCCGCTGGCCGCCTCCGTGCTCGTCACCGACTCCGAGGAGCTGGCGGCCGCGGTCGAGCAGGAGCTCAAGGTCCAGGTCGCCGCCACCAAGCACATCGAGGACCGGATCGTCCCGGCCCTCACCGGCCGCCAGTCCGGCATCGTCCTCGTCGACGGCATCGACCAGGGCCTCGCGGTCGTCGACGCCTACGCCGCCGAGCACCTGGAGATCCAGACCGCGGACGCCTCCGCCGTCGCCGCCCGGGTGCGCAACGCGGGAGCGATCTTCGTCGGCGCGTACGCGCCCGTCTCGCTCGGCGACTACGCCGCCGGCTCCAACCACGTGCTGCCCACCGGCGGCTGCGCCTGCCACTCCTCCGGGCTGTCCGTGCAGTCCTTCCTGCGCGGCATCCACGTCGTGGACTACACCCGCGAGGCGCTCGCCGAGGTCGCCGGGCACGTGGTGACGCTGGCCGAGGCCGAGGACCTGCCGGCGCACGGTGCCGCGGTCAAGGCGAGGTTCGACTGGAAGGTGCCGCAGAGCAAGTGACCGGTATCGACGATCTCCCCATCCGGGACGAACTGCGCGGAAAGTCCCCGTACGGCGCCCCCCAGCTCGACGTGCCCGTACGCCTGAACACTAACGAGAACCCCTACCCGCTGCCCGAGCCGCTCGTCGCCCGCATCGCCGAGCGCGTCGCCGAGGCGGCCCGCCACCTCAACCGCTACCCCGACCGGGACGCGGTCGAGCTGCGCACCGAGCTGGCCGCCTACCTCACCCGCACCACCGGGCACGAGGTCGGCCTGCGCAACGTCTGGGCCGCCAACGGCTCCAACGAGGTCCTCCAGCAGCTGCTGCAGACCTTCGGCGGACCCGGCCGCACGGCCCTCGGCTTCGAGCCCTCGTACTCGATGCACGCGCTCATCTCGCGCGGCACCGGCACCGGCTGGATCCCCGGCCCCCGCCACGAGGACTTCACCATCGACACCGACGCGGCCGTCGCAGCGATCGCCGAGCACAAGCCCGACGTGGTCTTCATCTGCTCGCCCAACAACCCGACGGGCACGGCGGTCACCGAGGAGACCGTGCTGCGGCTGTACGAGGCCGCGCAGGCGGCCAAGCCGTCGGTCGTCGTCGTGGACGAGGCCTACGGCGAGTTCAGCCACCGCCCCTCGCTGCTCCCGCTCCTCGCGGGCCGCCCGCACCTGGTCGTCTCGCGCACCATGTCCAAGGCCTTCGGCGCGGCCGGGCTGCGCCTGGGCTACCTCGCGGCGCACCCCGCCGTGGTCGACGCCGTGCAGCTGGTCCGCCTGCCGTACCACCTCTCGTCGGTCACCCAGGCCACGGCCCTGGCCGCCCTGGAGTTCACCGACACGCTGCTCGGCTACGTCGAGCAGCTCAAGGCCGAGCGCGACCGCATCGTCACCGAGCTGCGCGCCATGGGCTGCGAAGTGACCGAATCCGACGCCAACTTCGTGCAGTTCGGCCGCTTCCCCGACAGCCACACCGCCTGGCAGGCCATCCTCGACCAGGGCGTGCTGGTACGGGACAACGGCGTACCGGGCTGGCTCCGCGTCACCGCGGGCACCCCGGCCGAGAACGACGCGTTCCTCGAAGCGGTGCGCACCATTCGCAAGGAGAACCAATGAACCCCCGCGTGGGCCGCGTTGAGCGCACCACCAAGGAGACGTCCGTGCTCGTCGAGATAGACCTCGACGGCACCGGCCAGGTCGACGTGTCCACCGGCGTCGGCTTCTACGACCACATGCTCGACCAGCTCGGCCGCCACGGCCTCTTCGACCTCACGGTCAAGACCGACGGCGACCTGCACATCGACACCCACCACACCATCGAGGACACCGCCCTCGCGCTCGGCGCCGCCTTCAAGCAGGCCCTCGGCGACAAGACCGGCATCTACCGCTTCGGCAACTGCACGGTCCCGCTGGACGAGTCCCTCGCCCAGGTCACCGTCGACCTCTCCGGCCGCCCCTACCTGGTGCACAGCGAGCCCGAGAACATGGCGCCGATGATCGGTGCCTACGACACGACGATGACCCGGCACATCCTGGAATCCTTCGTCGCGCAGGCCCAGATCGCCCTGCACGTCCACGTGCCCTACGGGCGCAACGCGCACCACATCGTCGAGTGCCAGTTCAAGGCCCTTGCCCGCGCCCTGCGTTACGCCTGCGAGCGCGACCGGCGCGCCGCCGGGATCATCCCGTCGACGAAGGGCGCCCTGTGAACTCCCTTTCCACGCTGTTCATCCTGCTGGGGCTCTTCCTCCTCGGCGGCGTCTACTCCTTCTGGAAGCAGAAGATGTCCAAGAGCATCATCACGCTCCTGGCCATCGGCTCGGCCATGTCGCTCGCCGCGGGCATCCTGCGCATCGAGGGGCTGTGGTCATGAGCGGAAACGCGAAGAAGAAGGTCGTCGTCTTCGACTACGGCTTCGGCAACGTCCGTTCCGCCGAGCGCGCCCTCGCCCACGTCGGTGCGGACGTCGAGATCACCGGTGACTACGACAAGGCCATGAACGCCGACGGGCTGCTCGTCCCCGGCGTCGGCGCCTTCGCCGCCTGCATGCAGGGGCTGCGCGCCGCGCGCGGCGACTGGATCGTCGAGCGCCGGCTGTCCGGCGGGCGGCCCGTCATGGGCATCTGCGTCGGCATGCAGATCCTCTTCGCGCGCGGCATCGAGCACGGCGTCGAGACCGACGGCCTCGACGAGTGGCCCGGCATCGTCGAGCCGCTCAAGGCACCCGTCGTCCCGCACATGGGCTGGAACACCGTCACCCCGCCCGAGGACACCCGGCTCTTCGCCGGCCTCGGCCCCGACACCCGCTACTACTTCGTGCACTCCTACGCCGTGCGCGAGTGGAACTTCGAAGTCGGCAGCGACGTCATCCGCCCGCCGCAGGTCACCTGGGCCACGCACGGCGAGCCCTTCGTGGCCGCCGTCGAGAACGGGCCGCTGTGCGCCACGCAGTTCCACCCCGAGAAGTCCGGCGACGCCGGAGCCCGGCTGCTGACCAACTGGATCGAGACGCTCTGATGCCCACGCTTGAACTCCTCCCCGCCGTCGACGTCCGCGACGGCCAGGCCGTCCGCCTCGTCCACGGCGAGTCCGGCACGGAGACCTCCTACGGCGACCCGCTGACCGCCGCACAGGCCTGGCAGCGCGCCGGCGCCGAGTGGCTGCACCTGGTCGACCTCGACGCCGCCTTCGGCACCGGTGACAACCGCGCCCAGGTCGCCGAGGTCGTCCGCGCCATGGACATCAAGGTCGAGCTCTCCGGCGGCATCCGCGACGACGCCTCCCTCGCCGCGGCCCTCGCCACCGGCTGCACCCGCGTCAACCTCGGCACCGCCGCCCTGGAGAGCCCCGAGTGGGTCGCCAAGGTCATCGCCGAGCACGGCGACCGCATCGCCGTCGGCCTCGACGTCCGCGGCACCACCCTGCGCGGCCGCGGCTGGACCCGCGACGGCGGCGACCTCTACGAGACCCTGGCCCGCCTGGACTCCGAGGGCTGCGCCCGCTACGTCGTCACCGACATCGCCAAGGACGGCACCCTCCAGGGCCCCAACCTGGAGCTGCTGAAGAACGTCTGCGCCGCCACCGACCGGCCGGTCGTCGCCTCCGGCGGCGTCTCCTCCCTTGACGATCTGCGTGCGCTTGCCACCCTGGTACCGGAGGGTGTGGAAGGCGCCATCGTCGGCAAGGCTCTCTACGCCAAGGCGTTCACCTTGGAAGAGGCACTGGAGGCGGTGTCGGCATGACCGAATCCCCCGCATCACGGCGTGTGCAGTCGGACAGCTCCTGGGAGGAGACGATCGGATTCGCACGGGCCGTGGAGGCGGGGGACCGGGTCCTCGTCTCCGGCACGCTGCCCATCACCGGCGGCGTGATCCAGGGCGAGGGCGATCCCTACGAGCAGACGCTCGCGGCCTTCGGCAAGGCGCTGCACGCCCTGAAGGAGCTCGGACTCGGCACCGAGTCCGTCGTCCGCACCCGTATGTACCTGGCCCACGTGCGCGACGTGGACGCGGTCGGCCGCGCCCACAAGGAGCTCTTCGACGACGTCCGGCCGGCCTCGACCATGGTCGTGGTCTCCGGCTTCGTCGACTCCCGCGCGCTGGTCGAAGTAGAAGTAGAAGCCTTCCGAGGAGCAACGAGCACATGACCCTGGCGGTCCGAGTCATCCCCTGCCTGGACGTGGACAACGGCCGGGTCGTCAAGGGCGTCAACTTCCAGAACCTGCGCGACGCCGGCGACCCCGTCGAGATGGCCAGGGTCTACGGCGCCGAGGGCGCCGACGAGCTGACCTTCCTCGACATCACGGCCTCCTCCGGCAACCGCGAGACCACCTACGACGTCGTGCGCCGCACGGCCGAGCAGGTGTTCATCCCGCTGACGGTCGGCGGCGGCGTGCGCACCCCCGAGGACGTCGACAAGCTGCTCCGCGCCGGGGCCGACAAGGTCGGCATCAACACCGCCGCCATCGAGCGCCCCGACGTGATCCGCGAGATCGCCGAGCGGTTCGGCAGCCAGGTGCTCGTGCTGTCCGTGGACGCCCGGCGCACCGCGTCCGGCAGCTTCGAGGTCACCACGCACGGCGGCCGCCGCGGCACCGGCATCGACGCGGTCGAGTGGGCGCACCGCGCCGCCGAACTGGGCGCCGGCGAGATCCTGCTGAACTCCATGGACGCGGACGGCACGAAGGACGGCTACGACACCGAGATGATCCGCGCGGTGCGGAAGCACGTCACCGTGCCGGTGATCGCGAGTGGTGGTGCGGGGCGCCTTGAGCACTTTGCTCCGGCGGTGGAGGCGGGGGCCGATGCGGTGCTGGCCGCTTCGGTGTTCCACTTCGGCGATCTGCGGATCGGTGACGTCAAGGGTTCGCTGCGGGAGGCGGGGCACCCGGTGCGGTGAGCTGCGGGCCGGTCGACGGGGCGCGGTGGCGCGGGCGTCTCAGATGCCCAGCTTCGCCGCCCCCAGCTTGGCGACGGCCATGTCGTCGCCCTCCAGCTCGACCTCGGCGGCCTTCTGCCGGCCGAAGGCGAACAGGATCAGCTCGGTCGGCTCACCGGTCACCGTGACCACCGGAGCCCCCTTCCGGGCCACCGCCGTCCGTCCGTCGGGGCGCCGCAGCACCAGGCCGACCGGCGAGCGGCGGCCCAGCACCCGGGCCATCGCCTCCAGGCGGGTCCACAGGGCGTCCGCGAAGACCGGGTCCACGGACCGCGGCGTCCAGTCCGGCTGCGCCCTGCGCACGTCCTCCGTGTGCACGTAGAACTCCACCGTGTTCGCCGCCTCGTCGATCTGCTTGAGGGCGAACGGCGAGACCTTCGGCGGCCCGCTTCTGACGAGCTGCACCAGCTCCTCGTACGGCTTCGCCGCGAACTCCGCCTGCACCCGCTCCAGCCGGGCCGCCAGCGGCTTGAACAGCACGCCGGCCGCGGCGTCGGCGCGGCGCTCGCGCACCACCACGTGTGCGGCGAGATCACGGGCGTTCCAGCCCTCGCAGAGCGTCGGGGCGTCGGGGCCCGAGGTCTCCAACAGGTCGGCGAGGAGCAGGCGTTCGCGCTGCGCGTGGGTCGACATGGCGCCAGCCTACGGCGGCCGCGGCAGAATGGGGGGCATGACAGGCAATTCCTCCGCTCTCGACCCGGCTGTCGCCGCCCGCCTCAAGCGCAGCGCAGACGGTCTGGTCCCCGCCGTCGCCCAGCAGTACGACACCGGTGAGGTGCTCATGCTCGGCTGGATGGACGACGAGGCCCTCCACCGCACCCTCACCACCGGCCGCTGCACCTACTGGAGCCGCAGCCGGCAGGAGTACTGGGTCAAGGGCGACACGTCCGGCCACGTCCAGCACGTGAAGTCCGTGGCCCTGGACTGCGACGGCGACACCCTCCTGGTCAAGGTCGACCAGGTCGGGCCCGCGTGCCACACGGGCACGAGGACATGCTTCGACGGGGACGTCCTCTTGCCGTGAACCGGCGCGCCCCGTAAGGGGCGCGGGGAACTGCGCGACCAGCCACAACGAACCCGCAGTCGAACCCCGACGCCAAACAGAGCCGCTAGGCTCCCAGGGCATGGCTGCCAAGCAAGAGGGCATCAGCCCCGACGCCGAGACCTTCCGGATGCTCGCGAAGGACCGTCGCGTCATCCCGGTCACCCGCCGTTTCCTCGCCGACGGGGACACCCCCGTCGGCCTCTACCGCAAGCTCGCCGCCGAGCGCCCCGGCACGTTCCTGCTGGAGTCCGCCGAGAACGGCCGCACCTGGGCCCGATACTCCTTCATCGGCGTCCGCAGCTCCGCCACCCTCACCGTCCGCGACGGGCAGACCCACTGGCTCGGCACCCCGCCCGTCGGCGTCCCCGTCGACGGCGATCCGCTGGACGCGCTGCGGGCCACCGTCGAGGCCCTGCACACCCCGCGCGACCTGATAGAGGGTGCGGGACTGCCGCCGTTCACCGGCGGCATGGTGGGCTACCTCGGCTACGACATCGTCCGCCGCCTGGAGAAGATCGGCGAGCACGGCCGGGACGAACTGGGCCTGCCCGAGCTGACCATGCTGCTCACCTCGGACCTCGCCGTCCTGGACCACTGGAGCGGCAGCGTCCTGCTGATCGCCAACGCGATCAACCACAACGACCTGTCGACGGGCATCGACGAGGCCTACGCCGACGCCGTCGCCCGGCTCGACGCCATGGCCGCCGACCTGCACCGGCCCGAGCCCACGCAGCCCGTCGCCCTGCCCTCCTCCGAGCTGCCCGAGTACACCGCGCGCTGGGGCGGCCCCGACTACATGGCGGCCGTCGACGACATCAAGGAGCGCATCCGCGCGGGCGAGGCCTTCCAGGTCGTTCCCTCGCAGCGGTTCGAGACCCCGTGCACGGCCTCGGCCCTGGACGTCTACCGGGTGCTGCGGGCCACCAACCCGAGCCCTTACATGTACCTGTTCCGCTTCGAGGGTTTCGACGTGGTCGGGTCCAGCCCAGAGGCGCTGGTCAAGGTCGAGGACGGGCACGCCATGGTGCACCCCATCGCGGGGACGCGCCCGCGCGGCGCCACCCCGCAGGCGGACGCCGCGCTCGCCGAGGAGCTGATGGCCGACCCCAAGGAGCGCGCCGAGCACCTGATGCTCGTCGACCTCGGGCGCAACGACCTCGGCCGGGTCTGCGAGCCCGGCAGCGTCGAGGTCGTCGACTTCATGTCGGTCGAGCGCTACAGCCACGTGATGCACATCGTCTCCACCGTCACCGGCCGCCTGGCCCCCGGCCGCACCGCCTTCGACGTGCTGACCGCCTGCTTCCCCGCGGGCACCCTCTCCGGCGCCCCCAAGCCGCGGGCCATGCAGATCATCGAGGAGCTGGAGCCCACCCACCGGGGGCTGTACGGCGGCTGCGTCGGCTACCTGGACTTCGCCGGGGACTCCGACACCGCCATCGCCATCCGCACGGCCCTGCTGCGCGACGGCACCGCCTACGTCCAGGCCGGCGCCGGCGTGGTCGCCGACTCCGACCCGGCGGCCGAGGACGCCGAGTGCCGCAACAAGGCCGCCGCGGTGCTGCGCGCCGTGCACACCGCCAACCGGCTTGCGCCGTGAGCCCGGTGAGCGTGCCGGGCACCCCGGTCGCGCGGGCCGGAAAACGCCGGGGGATAGTGGAACCGTGAGCGCAGCAGTACCCCACCCCCGCCCCCAGGCCGAGTCCGCCACCCCCCGCGCGCGGCGCGGCGGCCGGCGCAGTGTCGCCGTCGCCCTGCTGTCCGGTGCCGCCGGTGCGGCGCTCGTGCTGCTCGCGGGCGGCCGCACCTGGGCCGAGGGCGCAGCGGCCGTCGCCCGCGGCACCCTGCCCCAGCAGGCCACCGGCCAGGACATCAGCGGCCTGCCCACGGCGCTGGCCGTCGTCGGGCTGGCCGCCCTGGTGGCCGTCTTCGCGGTGCGCGGGGCCGGGCGGCTGCTCGTCGCCGCGCTGCTCGCGCTGAGCGGCGCGGGCGTCGTCGCGGGCGCCGTCACGGGCGCCTCGGACACCGGGGCGCTGGACCAGAAGGCCGCCAAGGTCAACGGCCTGACCGAGGCGACCGTCCAGGGTGTCACCCACACCGCCTGGCCGTGGGTCGCCCTCGCGGGCGGTGCCCTGCTGCTCCTGGCCGGGCTGGTCGCCCTGCGGTACGGCCGCGACTGGCCCGCCATGTCCGGCCGCTACGAGCGCGACGGCGCCCCCCGCCCGCGGCGCACCGCCGCGGTACCCGACCCCGACCGCCCCGAGGACCTGTGGAAGGCCCTCGACCGCGGCGAGGACCCCACCGGCGGAGCCGGCCGGTGAGGCCGCCCGTGACGCGGCCGGGACACGCCCACCCCGGAGCGGACCGGCACGGCGCGTACGGAACAATGTCCCGGAGTGATCTCTGCGCCCGCAGGCGCGATACAGCAACGAGGAGTCAGTCTCATGTCGGGTAGCAGCCACGGACACACCCCGGCCGCGTGGACCGGTGTCATCATCGCCTTCATCGGCTTCTGCGTCTCCGGCGCGTTCGTCGTGATGGCCAAGCCGGTGGGCTTCTGGGCCGGACTGGTCATCGTCCTGCTCGGCGGTGTCGTCGGCATGATCATGCGCGCCATGGGCATGGGGCAGCCGAAGACCCAGGCGCAGACGCAGGGCTGACCCCCGGCCCGCTCCCTCCCTCCCGCAAAGGCGCGGCCCAGGACCGTACGGACGGCGACACCGCCCGTACGCCCGTCCTGAGCTGCGCCTTCGTGCTGTGCGGGGGAGACTCGGCAGCGTGCGGGAACTCGACTCCCCGCTGCGCCGCCTCGCCGCCCCGCTCGGTGTCGCCGCGGGGCTTGCGGCGGCCGTGGCGTACGTGGGCGCCGTGGACCCGGGCCGGCCGGGCCGGTACCCGGCCTGCCCGCTGCTGCACTGGACGGGCCTGTACTGCCCGGGCTGCGGCGGCCTGCGCGGCCTGCACGCCCTTGCGCACGGCGACCTCGCCGGCGCACTCGGCGCCAATGCGCTCGCCGTGGCCGCGTACGCCGCCTTCGCCGGGTTCTGGGCCGTGTGGTGCGCCCGGGCGCTGCGCGACGGGGGCGGCATGCGGGTGGCGCTGCGCCCGTGGGCCTGGTGGGCGCTCGGCGGGCTCGTCCTGGCGTTCACCGTCGTCCGGAACCTGCCCTTCGGGGCGGTGCTGGTTCCGGGAGGCCTTTAGCCTGTCCGGCGGATCTTGGTGACGCGGCACCGTGGCGCCCCGTAAGGGGCGCGGGGAACTGCGCGACCAGCCACGATGCGCCCGCAGTTGAAGTCCCGGGGCTTCGCCCCGGACCCCGGGCAGTGCGTCGGCTGCAGGCCGTCGGTGGCTGGTCGCGCAGTTCCCCGCGCCCCTTACGGGGCGCACCGCGTCAACCGGATGCGAATCCTTCGCCCTCCGGCAAGTACCATCGCAGTGCCTGGTGAGGTGAGCTTGTGCCGCACCAGCCCAGACCAGCCGAGTCCGGAAGGGGGCCGCTCGCGTGAGTGTGCTCGACGAGATCATCGACGGAGTCCGTGCCGACCTCGCGGAGCGGCAGGCGAGCGTCAGCCTCGACGAGCTCAAGGAGCGCGCGGCCAAGGCGCCACAGGCCAAGGACGGCGCCGCCGCGCTGCGAGGCGAGAACGTCAGCGTGATCTGCGAGGTCAAGCGCTCCAGCCCGTCCAAGGGCGCGCTGGCCGCGATCGCCGACCCCGCGGGCCTGGCCGCCGACTACGAGGCGGGCGGCGCCGCCGTCATCAGCGTGCTGACCGAACAGCGCCGCTTCGGCGGTTCGCTGGCCGACCTGGAGGCCGTCCGCGCCCGGGTCGACATCCCGGTCCTGCGCAAGGACTTCATCGTCACCGCCTACCAGCTGTGGGAGGCCCGTGCCTACGGCGCCGACCTGGCCCTGCTGATCGTCGCCGCGCTGGAGCAGGAGGCCCTGGTCTCCCTGATCGAGCGGGCCGAGTCGATCGGCCTCACCCCGCTCGTCGAGGTGCACGACGAGGAGGAGGCCCGGCGCGCGGTCGACGCCGGCGCCCGGGTGATCGGCGTCAACGCCCGCAACCTGAAGACCCTTGAGGTGGACCGGGACAACTTCGCCCGGGTCGCCCCCGAGATCCCGGACGGCATCATCAAGATCGCCGAGTCCGGCGTGCGCGGCCCGCACGACCTGATCGCCTACGCGAACGAGGGCGCCGACGCGGTGCTCGTCGGCGAGTCCCTGGTGACGGGGCGCGACCCGAAGGGCGCGGTCGCCGACCTCGTCGCGGCGGGCGCCCACCCGGCCCTGCGGCACGGCAGGAGCTGACCGGCGATGCGGGCGTACGCGCGACTGGCCCGGGGGTGCCGCCCCCGGGGCTGCCGTGCGCCCGCGCGGCGCGTGCTGGGACGGCGCGTGCGGTACCACATCGGCTGTGAGCCGGGGCAGATCAACGGGATGCGATGGCGTCGTTCAGCTGCGCTGTAGCTGATCCTTGCCATCCATCCCAGTACCCCAGGAGACAGCTGTGTCCTCCGAGTTCTTCATTCCCGATCCCCAAGGTCAAGTGCCCGACGCACAGGGCTACTTCGGGGCGTTCGGCGGAAAGTTCATCCCCGAGGCCCTCGTCGCCGCCGTCGACGAGGTGGCCGCCGAGTACGAGAAGGCCAAGGCCGACCCGGCCTTCGCCGCCGAGCTCAACGACCTGATGGTCAACTACACCGGGCGTCCCAGCGCCCTCACCGAGGTGCCGCGCTTCGCCGAACACGCGGGCGGCGCCCGGGTGTTCCTCAAGCGCGAGGACCTCAACCACACCGGCTCCCACAAGATCAACAACGTCCTCGGCCAGGCCCTGCTCACCAAGCGCATGGGCAAGACCCGCGTCATCGCCGAGACGGGCGCCGGCCAGCACGGCGTCGCCACCGCCACCGCCTGCGCGCTCTTCGGCCTCGAGTGCACCATCTACATGGGCGAGGTCGACACGAAGCGCCAGGCGCTGAACGTCGCCCGGATGCGGATGCTCGGCGCCGAGGTCATCGCGGTCAAGTCCGGCAGCCGCACGCTGAAGGACGCCATCAACGAGGCCTTCCGCGACTGGGTCGCCAACGTCGACCGCACGCACTACCTGTTCGGCACGGTCGCCGGGCCGCACCCCTTCCCGGCCCTGGTGCGCGACTTCCACCGCGTCATCGGCGTCGAGGCGCGCCGCCAGATCCTGGAGCGCGCCGGCCGGCTGCCTGACGCCGCCCTCGCCTGCGTCGGCGGCGGCTCCAACGCCATCGGCCTCTTCCACGCGTTCCTCCCCGACGCCGGAGTCCGCCTCGTCGGCTGCGAGCCGGGCGGCCACGGCGTGCCGACCGGCGAGCACGCGGCCACCCTCACCGCGGGAACTCCCGGCATCCTGCACGGCTCGCGGTCGTACGTCCTGCAGGACGAGGACGGCCAGATCACCGAGCCGTACTCGATCTCGGCGGGCCTGGACTACCCCGGCATCGGCCCGGAGCACTCGTACCTGAAGGACATCGGCCGCGCCGAGTACCGCGCCGTCACCGACGACGAGGCCATGCAGGCGCTGCGCCTGCTGTCCCGCACCGAGGGCATCATCCCGGCCATCGAGAGCGCGCACGCCCTCGCGGGCGCGCTCGAGGTCGGCCGTGAACTGGGCCCGGAGGGCCTGCTCCTGGTCAACCTCTCCGGGCGCGGCGACAAGGACATGGACACGGCGGCCCGTTACTTCGGGCTGTACGACAACGAGGGCGCCGAGGGGGCGAAGTGATGACCGGAAACCTGGAGTTGCTGAGCGGCGTCATCGCCCGGGCGAAGGCGGAGAACCGCGCCGCCCTCGTCGGCTACCTGCCCGCCGGCTTCCCGACCGTCGACGACGGCGTGCGCGCCGTCACCGCGATGATCGAGGGCGGCTGCGACATCGTCGAGGTCGGACTGCCACACAGTGATCCGGTCCTGGACGGCCCGGTCATCCAGACCGCGGACGACATCGCCCTGCGGGGCGGGGTGCGGATCAAGGACGTCATCGACACCGTCCGCCGGGCGCACGCGGCAACCGGCGCACCCGTCCTGTGCATGACGTACTGGAACCCGGTCGACCGCTACGGCACCGAGCGGTTCGCCGCGGACCTCGCCGCCGCCGGGGGAGCGGGCTGCATCCTGCCCGACCTCCCGGTCGAGGAGTCCGAGGTGTGGCGCAAGGCCGCCGAACAGCACGGCCTGGCCACGGTGTTCGTGGTCGCGCCGAGCAGCCGCGACGAACGCCTTGCCAAGATCACCGCGGCGGGCAGCGGCTTCGTCTACGCCGCCTCGCTCATGGGCGTCACCGGCACCCGGGAGTCCGTCGGCCGCGAGGCCGAGGACCTGGTGCGGCGCACCCGCGCCGTCACCGACCTGCCGGTCTGCGTCGGCCTGGGCGTCTCCAACGCCCGGCAGGCGGCGGAGGTGGCCCGGTTCGCGGACGGCGTGATCGTCGGCTCGGCGTTCGTCAAGCGCCTGCTGGACGCACCGGACCTGGAGTCGGGCCTGGCCGCGGTACGCACCCTCGCGGGTGAACTGGCGGAGGGCGTGCGCAAGCGCGCGTAACTCGTTCGAAGGAACCGGCGGCCGGGGGAGTCCTGAGGGGCTCCCCCGGTTCGTTGTAACCGGACGTGAGCCAGAAGAACAGCGACGGAAACGGAAAGCGCAGCGCCCGCGAGCGCCTGCAGGAACAGCGCCGGATCGAAGAGTCCCGCGCCAAGCGCAAGCGGACCCTGATCGCCGCTGTCGTGGTGGTGGCGGTCCTCGGCGCGGGCGCCGGCATCGCGGCCCTGGTGGCCAACTCCGGCAAGAAGAAGCAGGGCACCGGCACCTCCGGCCCGCTCGTCGCCCCCCAGAGCGCCATGGGCAAGGACAACCTGGCCATCCCGGTCGGCGAGCAGGAGGCCAAGGCCACGCTCACCGTCTACGAGGACTTCCGCTGCCCCGCGTGCGGCCAGTTCGAGAACGGCTACCGCGAGACGGTCAACGACCTGGAGAAAAAGGGCCAGCTGAAGGCCGAGTACCACATCGTCACACTCATCGACAAAAACCTCGGCGGCACGGGCTCGTTGAACGCCGCCAACGCGGCGGCCTGCGCCCAGGACGTGGGCATGTTCAAGCCGTACCACGACACGCTGTACATGAACCAGCCGCAGGAGACGGACGACCAGTTCGCGAAGAAGCCACGGCTTCTCGAACTGGCGGGCAAGGTCAAGGGTTTGAACACGGCGGAGTTCAAGAGCTGCGTGGAGGACGGGACGCACAACAGCTGGGTGAAGAAGTCCCAGCAGTCGTTCGGCGCATCGGCGTACAAGGCGACGCCGACGGTTCTGCTCAACGGCAAGAGCATTTACGCGGACCCGGCGAATCCGCTGACCCCGGCGAAGCTGCGGGAGATGGTGGCGGGGGCGCAGAAGGGGTGAGGCCGGAGGCCTGGGCAGGTTGCTTTTGCGCTTTTGCGTGTTTTCCGTTCCCGACCCGCCGGTGTTCTACCCGCGGTAGAATCGGGTCATGAGCAAGCCGACGAGCATCAAGACCAGCGAGGCGGTGCGTGATCGTCTGCGGGTTCTCGCGGACGAGCGAGGCACGACGATCACGGAACTGCTGGAGGAACTCGCCTCGCGTGAGCTCACCGAGGCCGAGCGGGAGCAGCGCGCCGTCCAGGCGGCGCGTGAGCTCGGCATCGAGTACACCGAGCCTGTCCAGCAGGCGGGCCAGGACGCCTGGGAGAAGATCCGCGCCCACCAGGGCAGCGTGGCCGCGTGAGCCTGACAGCCGTACTCGACCACACAGCCCTGGCGGCTCTGTACCGCGCGGATCCGTTCTTCACCGGCTTGTACATCGAGGCGTCGCGAGGCACGGGCCGTGTTCTGATCCCCTCCCTGTCCGTCCTTGCTGCCGAGCGTGGGGTACCCGGGGCAGGGGCGCACGCAGCTTCGCTGCGCTTCGCGGAGAGCGTTCCGTTCACGACAGTGCACGCTGTGGAGGCGATGGCATGGCAGAAGACGGATTGGTCGGTCGCACACGCGGCGGCCATTGCGTGGCAAGCTGCCAAGACGGGCGAGCCTGTCACCGTACTGTCGCTCGCCCCTGAGTCGTACGCAGAGACCGGGATCGCTCCGCTGAACCCAGCGTGAGTGCGGGCGGCAGCGATGCCCCTGCTCAGCCGGCCGACACCGTCTTCAGCGCCAACGCCCGCAGCGGTGCGATCCGTGTCCGTGCCGCGCCGAAGTAGACCGCGTTGGTGCAGATGACCAGGTAGCGGCCCGCCTCCGGGTGGAGGTAGAGGCTGGTGCCGGTGAAGCCGTGGTGGTAGGCGACTTGGCCGTGGCCGGTGAGGGCCCACGACAGGCCGCGTTCCAGGCCCGGTTCGATCTCGGCCTGGGGGACCAGACTTGCGTGCAGCCACTCGCCCAGCGCGGACGACCGGTGGCCGTGGGACGTCAGGAGCCGCTCCGCGTAGCTCGCGAGGTCGGCGGGGGTGGAGAAGACGCCCGCGTGGCCCGCGATGCCGCCCAGCAGGGCGGCGTTGTCGTCGTGGGCGGCGCCCCAGATGCGGGGTGCGCCGGGCAGGCGCTGTTCAGTCGGGGCGACGTGTGCGCTGCGCGAGACGGGGCCGTAGACCGTGGACGCCATGCCCAGCCCGTGCCACATCTCGGCCGCGAGCTCGTCGAGACGTCTCGCGTGGATGTGGGCGAGGGCCAGGCCCAGGAGGATGTAGCCGCGGTTGATGTAGCGGTGGGTGCCGGGGGCGTCTTCGAGCGGCTCGCGGCAAAGGAGCTCGTGCAGTGGGGCGTTGGCGCCCCGGTAGTGGTCCAGGCGCGTGGAGGCGCGCAGGCCCGACGTGTGGGCGAGCAACTGCCGGATCGTCGACTCGCCGCCGGGTGCCTCGCCGCTCATCGCGGGGAGCGCGTCGCGGACGGGCGCGTCGAGGTCGAGCAGCCCGGCGTCGACGGCGCGGCCGACGAGGAGCCAGGTGGCGACGACCTTGGTGAGGGAGGCGAGGTCGTAGACCGTGTGCTCGTCCGGAGCGGCGTCCCCGCACTCGGGGGCGACTACGCCCGCGGTGACGATGTGCCGGTTCCCGTCGGCGGTACCGGCGATGATGACGCCGCCGGGGGTGGCCCCGGCGGTGACCACGTCGGCCAGGGCCTCGCGGAGGCGGGTGATGTCGTCGGGGGTGAACGGTGCGGGCATGGGGGCCTCCGGGGGCGGTGGTGCGGGGGTGCTGTCTGCCCTCAGGGTGGCGAGTCCGGTAGCCGGACGGCCGGAGCCGCGCCGGTGGCGCTGCGTGCGGCCTTGCCGTTTGACCGGTCCCGCATCCGACGCTGAGTAAGTGCGGGTCGTCCTCGCTCTCTCCCCCTTCCACAACTGACAGATGACGCTTCGGACGGGGTCGCCTACCGAGCGCGACCGATACGTCTAGAGTTGCCGCTCATCCGGCAAGTCCTTTGATCCGAGTAATACGAGAGAGCGTGCGGTGACATCCGAACGACCCCTGCCCGACGACATCTGGGAGCGCTTCGCCCAGGACGACGAGCGCTCCATCCGTGAATCCGCCCCCAAGGAGCCGTCCGCGCGGGCCCGTATGGTCACCGAGCGGCTCCGGCGGGAGGACGAGAAGCGGCAGAAGGAGTCGCGCGGCCACAAGTGGCGCAAGGCTGCGGCCCCGCAGCAGCCCGACGGCTGGCGTAGCGGGCCCGCGTGGCAGGAGATGAACGGGCGGGCCGCGCGGAAGAAGCGGATTCTCGGCGGCATAGGCGTCGTGGCCGCCGCCGCGGTCACGGTGTTCGTCGTCAACCCCGGCATGGTCGCCTCCTGGCTTCCCGGCGGCTCTCACAAAAAGGCTGCCGCGCCTCTGCCCGCAGAGACCGCGCGCCCCACCGGGGCTCCCGGCGCGGCCTCCGGTGCCCCGACCCTCAGCCGGCCCTTCGCCGGGTCGCCGGCCGAGCAGTACGCCGACGGCGCGGCCGGCATCGTCGTGCCCGAGGCCGCGTCCGTGGGCACGATGTCCAAGGAGCAGGTCGCCTCGGCCCTTGCCGCGACCAAGGACTTCCTCGTCGCCGCCAACCTCGACCCCGCGACCGTCCGCGGTGGACGCCCGGAGGCGGCGATCGCTCTCGTCGATCCGCAACAGGGCGATGTGCTCGACAAGATGAACACCGCCCTGAGCAAACCCGACCGGAATCACGACCCGCTCCAGTTCTTCAGTCGGTTCGACCCCAACGAAGTGAAAATGGTGGGGGATATCGTCAAGACCCGGGGTCGGATGACATTCAAGGAAGGCCCGGAAGGCTCGGTGGCCGTGCACGCCGATTACACCTTCGTCTACCCGACGACGAAGAAGGCCGAGGGTTCCCGGGAAGTGGAGCGCACCATCGTGCGCCGGGTCGTTGACACCGAGGTTGTCGACCCCGGCCGTTTTCAGGTGACGCCGGGCAAACTGACTCTCACCTCTTTTCAGGTGGACTTCGCCAATTCCAAGTGCGCTGTCTATGACGGGTTCCTGCATCCGGAATTCGGTTCGGAGGGCCGTCAGGAGCCCGATGCCACCGGTTCCCCTGTCGACCCGTACGACCGCAGTCGTGAGCTGGAAAGCGGCGGGGGCCGGTGCGGGACCGTCACGCGTACGTGAACCAGCCGGGGGCCAGTGGCCCCCGCCCGACTGCCCGAGCTTCAGCTCGCAGTTCAGCCGTAGGCTTCGATCACGCGTATTCGTCTGCTGAACCACCGTGCTGGTCCTGCGGCCAGGCGATCCGGCAGTCGAGACACGTGAGCCTCCACTGATCGTCACCCGTGTCGGGGTGCTTGGCCTTGGTCAGAATCACGCCGGTGCCCTGGCACTTGACGCATCGGACAGGAGTGTTCTGCGGTTGGTACGGGCGGTACGCGTCAGCGCTCATGCGCGCAGTGTGGCACTTGCGTCACCCACTCCAAGTTCCTTGCTGCTGCGGGGATTTGGGATTGCGCTCGACAATTCGACCGGTCATTCGAGACGACCCCGCCTGGTCGTGACCGGTGGCAGCCGGACGCCACAGAACGCCCTGAGGTGGACGGGCAGCGGTGGGAACCGCCGACCACTGGCCTCACTCCGCCGCCCCGGTCGGCCGCACGGCAGTGATCTCCGCTCGCCACTCGAAGCCACCGCCGGGCGGCAGTAGCCACACGCAGGACGGCGACTCCTCGTAGCGGTACGGCTCCCCGAAGCCACGCACGATGCCTTCGCGATCTGTGGTGCTGTCGAGCACACGAACGCCGAGTCGAAGCCATGATGGCAGTGTCTCCGAGTGCCTACTGCTCACAGTCTGCTCACGTCCTTCTTCCGTCGTTGTGCAGCTCCGAACGGTGCACCACCAGTGCACTGCCTGAGTGGGCGTTGTGGGCTACCGGGTACCGGACGTTCAGGCGGACGTTTTCCTGCCGCAGCAGAAGCCAGGTCACTACGGTGTGAGGCAACGTGATCGTGGAAGGGGGGATACATGGCGGGCAAAGCCATGAACCCGCTGGTGCGGTTGCGGCAGACTGCCGGGTATACCCAAACGACCTTCGTGGCCGCGTTCGCCGAAGAAGCCGTGCGCCTCGGCATCGGCGCATCGGTGAGCGTGCGGCAGCTACGACGCTGGGAACGCGAGGCGCCCCCGCCGCTCCCTCACCCGAGCCAGCAGGTCGTGCTGGAGGCATTCTTCGGCGTGCCGCTGGCCGAGATGGGGTTCGACGTACCCCGGCATCGCATGACTGTCTCTGCGCCCATTGGCGGCTCTCGGGGAGTGAAGCGACGGACTTTCGTCGCCGATGCCGGGGCGCTCGCCGCGGCATCGCTTGTTCCTGTTCGACCGGGTCCACGGATCGGTGCGTCGGACATCGCCCGACTGCGTGAGAGGCTCGACGGCCTGTACCGGACGGATCACACGGCGGGCAGCCTGCCGGCCATGACTCAGGCGAATCGCATCGTGGACGAGATCACCGGCGCCCTAGGGACCGCTTCGTACACCGGCCGCATCGGACGCGAACTGCAGGCGATGCTCGCGGAATTGCATGGCCATCGTGCTTGGTACGGCTACGACGGCGGACGCATTGACCAAGGACGCGCCGCGTGCATGGAGGCTCTCGCGGCGGCACAGCTCGTCGACAGCCCGTTGCTGCAAGTCTCCGTGCTGGAGACGCTCGTGCTCCTTGCGGTCAAGGCGGAACGGGCATGGGAGGCTGCGAGCGCGGTCGAGCACGCTCACCGGCTCGCCACGCGCGCAGGGGCCGGGAACACGGTGCACTTGGTGATCGCCCTGCGAGAAGCCAACGTGGCCACCCATTCGGGAGACCTGGCCGGAGCGCGCCGTGCCCTGAGCCGGGCCATCAGCCATCAGGGGCGTGCTGACACGGATGTCGAAGTGCCGAACTGGGCGGGCTTCGCAGGCCCGTTCGAGGTCGATTACGCCACGGCGGACATGTACGTGCGGGCTGGGCAGCCCAAACGTGCCCTGCCGTTTCTCCGCGCTGCTGTTCTCGGCATCGGCAGCGATTTCGCGCGTAACAGCGCCTCGTACCGCGTGAGACTTGCAGGCGTGCTCCTCGACGCCGGGGAAGTCGATGAGGCCTGTACGGAAATGGATGCGGTTCTCGCGGCGTGCGGCGGCATCTCCTCCCCGCGCTTGTCGGGCAGGATTCGGGAGTTCGGGCGAGCCGTTACGGGCGTGGACAGCACCGCGGCCCGTGAATGCGGCGAGCGCATCCGCCAGGCAGTTCGAGGGAGCACGACGTGACGCAGCAAGAGCCCATCAATGTAGAGCGCATGGACGGAACGGCTGCTGCGCAGGCCGAGGATGCGTTCAGACTGATCTATGCCGACGCGTTCGCCGAACCGCCCTACAACGAGACCGCGGATGATGTTGCGGCCACCTTCAAGCGCTTCCGCTCCCAGACCCGCAAGGCCACCTTCCGCGCCACCCTGGCCCGCACCGAGAGCGGAGAGCCGGTCGGCATGGCTTACGGCTATCCGCTCGGTCCCAACACGGGCTGGTGGGACCAGCTGACCGAGCCCGTGCCCGCCGACATGCGGCGCGAGGACGGGCACCGCACCTTCGGGCTCATGGAGCTTGCCGTACGTGCTCCGTGGCGTGGACAGGGGATTGCGCGCCGCCTGCACAACACACTGCTCGACGGTGTCGAAGCCGAGCGGGTGTTGCTCAACGTCCACCCGGACAGCGAAGCAGCATCGGGCGCCTACCGGGCATGGGGCTATTGCAAAGTGGGTGATGCACGCCCTTGGGAGGGCGCGGACCTTCACGATGTGATGCTGCTCGATCTGGGCCGACCGGGTGCGTAGGAATGGTCATTTCGCCGAGAACCACGGATTCCCGCCCAGCGCCCACACCGACACATGCCGCACCCCCAGCCGCCCCAGCAACGCCAGCCGCGCGTCCATGGCCGCCCCGTCCATGGCGTCGTACAGCACCCCACCACCGCTCCAGCGGATCTCGCCCGAGCCCGAGTCGCGGCGTTGCCGTACCACCTCCGCGTCGTCCGACCAGCCCGGCCGCTTGCGGAGTTCGGACACCGGGACGCTGTCCTGGATCTTCTTCGTGTCGCACGGATCCGGTGCGCTGAAGCCGTACGAGGGGAGGCCGATGACGAGCTTGTCCTTGTCCAGCACCTGCTTCTGCGCGTACGCCACCGCCTCGCGTACCCACCCCTCCGGGGCGATCGCCCAGCAGTGTTCGCCGGCCGGGGTGGCGAAGACGCGGCCGTAGGTCATGACGGTCAGCTGGTCCACGCCTGTCCCCATCACCCTTGCGAAGCTGAACGGCGAGTCGCCGTCGTGCAATTCCGCCGGGGCGTCCACCTGGAGCTTCAGGCCTGCGGCGTGCAGGCTGCGGGCCAGCTCCGACAGGAACGTCTCGTAGGCGGCCTCGTCCTCCTCCGACCAGTTCCAGAAGTCCTCGAAGTCCACGTCCACGCCCGTGAAGCCGATGCGGCGGGCAAGGTCCGTCATTTTCCCGATCGCCGTGGCGCGGCGATCCGCATTTCCCACCAGTGCCGCCACCGTGCCGCGGTCCATCGCCGAGACCGTCGTGTACTGCTGCGCCGAATGCGCCTTCACATCGGCCGCGTTCGTCTCGCTGAAGCCGTTGCAGGGGGCGTCCCCGTCGGTGGTGTGGAGGGTCAGGGTGCCTTCCGGATCCACCTTCCAGTACTCGGGTTTGAGGACTCCCTCGCGCAGGCGCCCGTCCCGGTACTCGGTCGGAGCCTCGCATGTCGGCTCCCCTTGCGAGCCGGGGTAGATCCATGCCTCCAGGGCCGGTCTCGCGGCTTCGCCGTTCCGGGAGGGGACCGGTGACGCGCAGGACGCGAGGCCTGCGGTGAGGGCGATCGCTGCGGCCGTGCGCAGGGCTTGCTGTCGATGGGCTGTGAACATGTGTCTAGAGTTACCGCGCCCACCTGACAAGATCCCCCACAGGGACCTCGCAGAGAAAGAACAGCACCGTGACAGTCGAACCACCCGAGCCCGAGAGACCTCCCGTCCCCAACGGCTGGCGCACCGGCCCCGCGTGGCGGGAGATGAGCGGGAAGGCAGCACGCGACCGCTGGCTCGTTCGCGGTTTCGGCACCGCTGCCGGCCTCGCCGCGGCGGCGGTGATCACCTTCAACCCCGGCAACGTCCTCTCCCACCTCCCCGGACAGGGGGACAAGGTGGAGAAGACGACGGCGGCCGCGCTCCACCGCCCCATACCCACCCTCGGCCACCCCTTCGTCGGCTCGCCGGCCAAGGAGTACGCCGACGGGGACGCCGGGATCGTCCTGCCCGAGGCCACGGCCGTGGGCGGCCTGCCGAAGGAGCAGGTCGCCTCCGCCCTCGCCACGACCAAGAAGTTCCTCGTCGCCGCCAACCTCGACCCCGCGGTCATACGTGGCGAACGACCTGAAGCAGCCATCGACCTGGTCGAACCGCATCAGAAGAACACGATCGCGAACATGGCCGCCTCCTTGACCTCGCCCGACCAGAAGCACGACCCGCTGCTGTTCTTCAGCCGCTTCGATCCGCACGAACTGCGCCTGGCGGGCGGGACCGTCAAGACCCATGGGCGGATGACGTTCGAGGCGGGGCGGAAGAAGGGGTCCGTCCTCGTTCACTGCGACTACCTCTTCGTCTACCCGGTCATGAAGACGTCCGAGAAGCCGAAGCCGTCCGCCGAAGTGGCGCGCACCGTCGTGCGGCGCGTGATCGACACCGAGGTCTTCGATCCCGATCACTACAGCGTGACTCCGGGCAAAGTGGACCTGCACTCCGTCCAGTTGAACGTCGGCAACTTCCGCTGCGGCGTCCACGACGGATTCCTGCACCCCCACTTCCGCTCCGAGCACCGGAAGGCGGCGGACCAGCCCTCCGGCGAGGCCGTCGATCCCTACGACCAGAACCGTCAACTGCCCGGTCAGCAGCAGTGCAACCGGACCACCCGCACCTGAGCGCTCCGCCGGCGGGGCGGTTCGTCGGCTGTGGGCCGACTGTAGTTGCTCGCGCAGTTCCCCGCGCCCCTTCGGGGGCGCGAGATCACACCGGACTTCACATCTGTGAATCCGCCAGCAGCTTCAGTGCCAGCGCCTTCAGCTCCGGATCCGCCTTCGTCGCGTCGCCCGCGTCGAACGGCGGGCGCGGTGCGTACTCCACCGCCAGCTGGGCCGCCCTCGCCGTCGTCTCACCGGCCAGCAGGGACGCCAGGTACAGGGCCATGTCCAGGCCCGCCGAGACCCCTGCCGCCGTGACGATCCTGCCCGAGCGGACGTACCGCTCGGGCACGTACGTCACGGGGAAGTGCGACTGAAGATAGTCCGCCGACGCCCAATACGTCGTCGCCCGGCGTCCGTTCAGCAGTCCCGCCGCCGCCAGGACCAGTGCCCCCGTGCACACCGAGGTCGTCCACCGGCTGTGCCGGTGGATCCGGCGGATCCAGTCCAGCAGCGGCCCGTTGCCCATCGCCGCCACCGTGCCGCGGTTGCCCGCGCCGGGGACGAGGAGCACGTCCAGGCGGTCGACCTCCGCGATCGCGCGGTCGGCCAGCATCGCCACCGCCCCCGTGTCCGTGCGGACCGGGCCCCGGCGCTCCGCGATCATCGTCACCTTTGCGCCCGGCAGGCGGGACAGCACTTCCGCCGGGCCGGTGGGATCCAGCAGGCTGTAGCCGTCGTACAGCAGGATGCCGATGTCCGGTTCCGGGCTCGGGCGGCTGCCCGGGGCCGCAGCGAGTGCTGCTCCCGCTGCCGTTCCGCGCAACAGCGTTCTGCGCGTCATCACATGCGAATGCGTCATGCCCCCGCACTCTTCCGCCCCGAACCCGCCCGTGCCCGCGGCATGTCCGGCATCCTGCGAATCTCGTCCCCGCCCGCGCCGTACCGCTCCAGGAACGCCTGCCGCAGCGTCTCCGCCGAACCGAATCCGCACCGGCGGGCGATCGCTGCCAGCGGCAGGCAGCTCGTCCGCACCAGGTGTGCCGCCGCCTCCGTGCGCGCCGTCCGCACGGCCCGCGTCGGTGTCGTGCCGAGGTGTTCGCGGAACAGGCGCGTCAGATGCCGCGTGCTCACCCCGGCCCGGGCCGCGAGCGCGCCGGGGGACAGGTCCTCGGTCAAGTGGCCTGCGACGTACCCGAGAAGGTCCCGCACCACGCGGTTCCCCGGCGGCGGTGCGGACAGGAACATGCTGATCTGGGCCTGGTCGGCCGGGCGGTGCAGGTACGAGACCAGCTCGCGGGCGACCGTGCGGGCCAGGGTGGGCCCGTGGTCGTCCTCGATCAGCGACAGGGTCAGGTCGAGCGCGCTGGTGACCCCGGCCGACGTGTAGACGTTGCCGTCGCGGATGTACAGCGGCCCCACGTCGACGGCCACCTCCGGGTGCCGGGCGGCGAGTTGCTCGCCGTACGCCCAGTGCGTGGTCACCCGCCGGTGGTCCAGCAGCCCGGCCGCGGCGAGTACGTACGTACCGGTGCAGACGGACGCGATGCGGCGGCTGCGTGCGGCCAGCCGCCGGACCTGGGCCAGCAGCCGCTCGTCCGTCGCCGCCTCGCGGAACCCGCTCCCGCCCACGACGATCAGCGTGTCCAGCGGCCCGGTCACCGTCTCCAGCCCGCGCGCCGCCCCCAGCACGATCCCGGCCGAGCTGCGTGCCGCCCGGCGGCCGAGGGTGCCCAGTTCGATGCCGTAGGGCGGGGTCGCGCCGTAGCGGTTGGCGATGTCCAACGCCCCGCTGGGGCAGGCGATGTCGAGGATCTGCGCGTCGTCGTAGGCCACGATGAGCACGCGCCGGAGGGTGGTCATGGTGGTCATGGGGCCGATCCCATCACGCCCCGCGGGAGCGCCGGGAACACGCATCCGACGCGCACCGGGACGCCCTCTGCGGGCGCCAGTTCGTACTGGTCCCGAGCCCCCTCATCAACCCGGGTGATGCTGTTGCCCAGCCACTGCCCCACCCGTACCTCAGACCATACGATCACCCGCCATGGCTCAACACCCCCTGCCGCGTCCCTGGTCGGACGTCGACGCCAGCAACGACCCCGCTCACCTCGTGGACACTCTGCGGCGGCGCGCGGGGTCCTCCTTCCACGCCGGCTACAAACAGCGCCTGCGGGCGCTGCTCCGCGCCCGGCCCGGGCAGCGGTTCCTCGACGTCGGCGCCGGGACCGGCGAGACCGTGCTCGCCCTGGCCGCCGAGAGCGGGGCGCAGGTCGTCGCCGCCGACCTGTCGCTGACCATGGCCGGTGCGATGCGGGCGGACGGGGTCCGCGGGCCCGTCGTGGCCGACGCCCATCATCTGCCCTTCCGGGAGGGGAGTTTCGACGGCGCCTGGGCCGATCTCGTGCTGCAGCACGTGGCCGACCCCGCCCGGGTCGTCGACGAGATGCTGCGGGTCGTGCGGCCCGGCGGGCGGGTCGTGCTGGCCGCCATCGACTACGGGACCCAGGTGCTGGACATCGGGACGCCGGACCTCGCCCGCCGGATCCTGCGGCTGCGCGTCGACCCGGGCGTGCGCGGCGGGGCGCTCGCGCACCACCACCCCGGCATGCTGGCCGAGCGCGGCCTGGCCGACGTCGCCGTGGAGGCGCACGCCCTCGTCGTCCGCGACCCCCGGAGCGTCGACCACGTCCTCGGCATCCGCGACTGGGCCCGCACGGCCGCCGATCAAGGGCACATCACTTGTGCCGAAGCCGCCGATTTCACCGCGCACTTCGATCATGCGGCCGCCACGGGGCGTTTCACCTATGCCGTGACGTTCTTTCTCACCTCCGCGACGGCGGGACTACCGTGAGTGCAGAGGGTGACGGGCGCCCTGGGACTCGGACGCCGCACAGGGTAGGTTCGTAGCTGTCATGGAACTCGCATACATTCCCAGCCCCTCGACCGGCGTGGTCCATCTGGGACCGATCCCGCTGCGCGGCTATGCCTTCTGCATCATCATCGGCGTCTTCGTCGCGGTCTGGCTCGGCAACCGGCGCTGGATCGCGCGCGGCGGGCGGGCCGGGACCGTGGCCGACATCGCCGTGTGGGCGGTGCCCTTCGGGCTCGTCGGCGGCCGGCTCTATCACGTGATCACCGACTACGAGCTGTACTTCAGCCCCGGTCGGAACTGGGTCGACGCCTTCAAGATCTGGGAGGGCGGCCTCGGCATCTGGGGCGCCGTCGCGCTCGGTGCGGTCGGCGCCTGGATCGGCTGCCGCCGCCGCGGCATCCCGCTGCCCGCCTACGCGGACGCCATCGCGCCGGGCATCGCCGTGGCCCAGGCCATCGGGCGCTGGGGCAACTGGTTCAACCAGGAGCTCTACGGCCGGCCGACGGACCTGCCGTGGGCGCTGAAGATCGACGCCAACCCCGCGATCGGGCGCGTGGCAGGCACGTACCACCCGACGTTCCTGTACGAGTCGCTGTGGTGCCTCGGCGTCGCCGCCCTCGTCATCTGGGCCGACCGCCGCTTCACGCTCGGCCACGGCCGGGCCTTCGCGGTCTACGTCGCCGCGTACACCGTCGGCCGGTTCTGGATCGAGTACCTGCGCGTGGACGACGCGCACCACGTGTTGGGCCTGCGGCTCAACGACTGGACGTCGATCCTGGTCTTCCTCGCCGCCATCGCGTACATCGTCGTCTCGCTGAAGCGGTCGCCCGGGCGCGAGCCCGTCGTGGAGCCCGCCGCCCTCGACGAGGGCAACGAGGGCAACGGGGCCTCCGGTGGCACCACGCCGGAGCCCGCCGACAAGAAGCTCTGACGCAAGTCCGCATGCGCCGTCCGTGGCCGGTCCGGTTCCCCCGGGCCGGCCACAGACGTTTTCGGGCGTAAACCCCCAGGTCAGGCAGGCCTTCCTTGCTAGCGGATCACCGCGCTCGTGCGTACCTTCGACTCATGAGAGGGGTGGGCGTACGGGCCTGTGCCCCGTGGAAGGGAGCCCCCGAAGATCATGGCCGTCCTCGACACCGCTGCAGCCACGCACATAGCGCACCGTGACAATCACACCCACCGTGACGTCAACGGCGGCTGGCTGCGGCCGGCCGTGTTCGGGGCGATGGACGGTCTCGTCTCCAACGTCTCGCTGATGAGCGGCGTCGCGGGCGGCAGCTCCTCGTCGAGCGCCATCGTGATCGCCGGGCTGGCGGGCCTCGCCGCCGGTGCGTTCTCCATGGCGGCCGGCGAGTACACCTCCGTCGCCTCGCAGCGCGAACTCGTCCTCGCCGAGCTGGACATCGAGCGCAGTGAGCTGCGCAAGCACCCCGTCGACGAGCTGGAGGAGCTCGCCGCGCTGTACGAGTCGCGGGGCGTCGAGCCGAAGCTGGCCCGCGAGGTCGCCCGGCAGCTCTCGCGCGACCCCGAGCAGGCGCTGGAGATCCACGCCCGCGAGGAGCTCGGCATCGACCCCTCCGACCTGCCCTCGCCGACGGTGGCCGCCGCCTCGTCGTTCGCTTCCTTCGCCCTCGGTGCGCTGCTGCCCCTGCTGCCGTACCTGCTGGGTGCCACGCAGCTGTGGCCGGCCGTCCTGCTGGCGCTGCTGGGGCTCTTCGGCTGCGGGGCCGTGGTGGCCCGGGTGACGGCGCGGTCCTGGTGGTTCAGCGGGCTGCGGCAGCTGGTGCTGGGCGGTGCCGCGGCCGGCGTGACGTATCTCCTGGGTCTTGCCTTCGGCACGGCCGTGGGGTAATGCTTATGCGGGCTTCCGCATAATCCCCGTGTTACCCCGCTGTTTCCCCGTGCGGTTTCAAGCCCTCCGCATCCGGGCACAATCCCGGAACGCAGCGCGGGCAGTGCCGCCCGCGTGCGTGCGTCCGGTGTCTCCGGGCCTGGTGATCCCACGGTTGCGGAGCACCGCTTCTCCCAGCTCCTGCGGTCCGCATGGTCCACATCGTGGACTGCACCTTCCGCTTTTCGAGAAGCGGGCCATCCTGTAATCTGCTCGAAATTTTCTCGCGGAGGGCCAGCGTCGTCCCTCGGCACATGCACACGTCATGACTGCCAAGACGACGACGGGAGCGCCGATGCGCCACGCATCCCACCCCGCCCAGCAGGGGATGTACGACCCGCGCAACGAGCACGACGCCTGTGGCGTGGGCTTTGTCGCGACTCTCACCGGCGAGGCGAGCCACGCCCTCGTGGAACAGGCGCTCACCGTCCTGCGCAACCTGGAGCACCGCGGCGCCACCGGCTCCGAGCCCGACTCCGGCGACGGCGCGGGCATCCTGATGCAGGTCCCCGACGCCTTCCTGCGGGAGTCCGTCCCCTTCACGCTCCCCGAGGCCGGCTTGTACGCCGTCGGCATCGCCTTCCTGCCGGCGGATGCCGACGCCGCGGACGCCGCCGTCTCGCGGATCGGGACGATCGCCGCCGAGGAGGGGCTCACCGTCCTCGGCTGGCGCGAGGTCCCCGTCGCGCCCGGCCTGCTGGGCAACAGCGCCCGCGCCACGATGCCGGACTTCCGGCAGCTGTTCGTGAGCGACGCCGGTGGCACCCGCAGCGGGATCGCCCTCGACCGCAGGGCCTTCGTGCTGCGCAAGCGCGCCGAGCGCGAGGCGGGCGTCTACTTCCCCTCGCTCTCCGCCCGCACCCTCGTCTACAAGGGCATGCTCACCACCGCGCAGCTGGAGCCGTTCTTCCCGGACCTCTCCGACCGCCGCTTCGCCACGGCCATCGCGCTCGTCCACTCGCGCTTCTCCACCAACACCTTCCCCTCCTGGCCGCTCGCCCACCCCTACCGCTTCGTCGCCCACAACGGTGAGATCAACACCGTGCAGGGCAACCGCAATTGGATGCGGGCGCGCGAATCCCAGCTGGGCTCCGAGCTGTTCGGCTCCGACGAGAAGGCGCTGGAGCGCACCTTCCCCGTCTGTACCCCCGATGCCTCCGACTCCGCCTCCTTCGACGAGGTCCTGGAGCTGCTGCACCTCGGCGGGCGTTCGCTGCCGCACAGCGTGCTGATGATGATCCCCGAGGCCTGGGAGAACCACGCCTCCATGGACCCGGCCCGGCGCGCCTTCTACCAGTACCACTCCACGCTGATGGAGCCCTGGGACGGCCCGGCCTGTGTCACCTTCACCGACGGCACCGTCGTCGGCGCCGTTCTCGACCGCAACGGCCTGCGCCCCGGCCGGTACTGGGTCACCGACGACGGCCTGGTCGTGCTCTCCTCCGAGGTCGGCGTCCTGGACCTCGACCCCGCCAAGGTCGTCCGCAAGGGGCGGCTGCAGCCCGGCCGGATGTTCCTCGTCGACACCGCCGAGCACCGCATCATCGAGGACGACGAGATCAAGGCCTCCCTCGCGGCCGAACAGCCCTACCGGGAGTGGCTGGAGGCCGGTCTGATCGACCTCGGCGAGCTGCCCGAGCGCGAGCACATCGTGCACACCCACGCCTCGGTCACCCGCCGCCAGCAGACCTTCGGCTACACCGAGGAGGAGCTGCGCGTCATCCTCGCGCCGATGGCCAAGTCCGGTGCGGAGCCGATCGGTTCGATGGGCACGGACTCGCCCATCGCCGCGCTCTCGGAGCGCCCGCGGCTGCTCTTCGACTACTTCACCCAGCTCTTCGCCCAGGTCACCAACCCGCCGCTGGACGCCATCCGCGAGGAGCTCGTCACCTCGCTGGTCTCCTCGCTGGGCCCGCAGGGCAACCTCCTGGAGCCGACCGCGGCCTCCTGCCGCAGCGTCACCCTGCCCTTCCCGGTGATCGACAACGACGAGCTGGCCAAGCTCATCCACATCAACGCCGACGGGGACCTGCCGGGGCTCAAGGCCGTCACCCTCTCCGGTCTGTACCGGGTGAGCGGCGGCGGCGAGGCGCTCGCCGCCCGGCTGGAGGAGATGTGCGCCGAGGCCGACGCCGCCATCGCGGCCGGCGCCCGGCTGATCGTCCTGTCCGACCGGCACTCCGACGCCGAGCACGCGCCGATCCCCTCGCTGCTGCTCACCTCCGCCATCCACCACCACCTCATCCGCACCAGGCAGCGCACCCACGTGGGCCTGCTGGTCGAGGCGGGCGACGTGCGCGAGGTGCACCACGTCGCGCTGCTCATCGGCTACGGGGCCGCGGCCGTCAACCCCTACCTGGCCATGGAGTCCGTCGAGGACCTGGTCCGTGCAGGGACGTTCCTGCCGGGCGCCGACCCCGAGACCGCCATCCGCAACCTGATCAAGGCCCTCGGCAAGGGCGTGCTCAAGGTGATGTCCAAGATGGGCATCTCCACCGTCGCCTCCTACCGCGGTGCCCAGGTCTTCGAGGCCGTCGGCCTCGACGAGGCCTTCGTCGACGCCTACTTCCACGGCACCACCACCAAGATCGGCGGCGCGGGCCTGGACGTCGTCGCGAAGGAGGTCGCCGCCCGGCACGCCAAGGCCTACCCGGCCACCGGCATACCGGCCAGCCACCGCCGGCTGGAGATCGGCGGCGAGTACCAGTGGCGCCGCGAGGGCGAGCCGCACCTCTTCGACCCGGACACCGTCTTCCGCCTCCAGCACTCCACCCGGTCCCGGCGCTACGACATCTTCAAGCAGTACACGCAGCGCGTGAACGAGCAGTCCGAGCGGCTGATGACCCTGCGCGGCCTGTTCTCCTTCGCGAGCGGCCGCACCCCCGTGCCGCTGGACGAGGTCGAGCCCGTGGCCTCCCTCGTCAAGCGCTTCTCCACCGGCGCGATGTCCTACGGGTCGATCTCCCAGGAGGCCCACGAGACCCTCGCCATCGCCATGAACCGGCTGGGCGCCAAGTCCAACACCGGTGAGGGCGGCGAGGACCCCGAGCGTCTCTACGACCCCGCGCGCCGCTCCAGCATCAAGCAGGTGGCCTCCGGGCGCTTCGGCGTCACCAGCGAATACCTGGTCAACGCCGACGACATCCAGATCAAGATGGCCCAGGGCGCCAAGCCCGGCGAGGGCGGCCAGCTGCCCGGCCACAAGGTCTACCCGTGGGTCGCGAAGACCCGGCACTCGACGCCCGGCGTCGGGCTGATCTCCCCGCCCCCGCACCACGACATCTACTCCATCGAGGACCTTGCCCAGCTCATCCACGACCTCAAGAACGCCAACCCCGCGGCCCGCATCCACGTGAAGCTGGTCTCCGAGGTCGGCGTCGGCACGGTCGCCGCGGGCGTCTCCAAGGCGCACGCGGACGTGGTCCTCGTCTCCGGCCACGACGGCGGCACCGGCGCCTCGCCGCTGACCTCCCTCAAGCACGCGGGCGGCCCCTGGGAGCTGGGCCTCGCCGAGACCCAGCAGACCCTGCTGCTCAACGGGCTGCGCGACCGCATCGTCGTGCAGACCGACGGCCAGCTCAAGACCGGCCGCGACGTGGTGATCGCCGCGCTGCTCGGCGCCGAGGAGTTCGGCTTCGCCACCGCCCCGCTGGTCGTCTCCGGCTGCGTGATGATGCGCGTCTGCCACCTGGACACCTGCCCCGTCGGCATCGCCACCCAGAACCCGGTGCTGCGCGAGCGGTTCAGCGGCAAGGCCGAATTCGTCGTCAACTTCTTCGAGTTCATCGCCGAGGAGGTCCGCGAGCTCCTCGCCGAGCTGGGCTTCCGCACCCTGGAGGAGGCCGTCGGCCACGCCGAACTCCTCGACGTCACCCGGGCCGTGGGCCACTGGAAGGCCCAGGGCCTGGACCTGCAGCCGCTGCTGCACGTGCCGGAGCTGCCCGAGGGCGCCGTCCGCCACTGCATCACCGACCAGGACCACGGCCTGGCCAAGGCGCTCGACAACCAGCTGATCAAGCTCGCCGCCGACGCCCTCAACGCCGTGGGCGCCGAGGAGGCCCGGCCCGTCCGGGCCCAGGTGCCCATCCGCAACATCAACCGCACCGTCGGCACCATGCTCGGCCACGAGGTCACCCGGAAGTACGGCGGTGCGGGCCTGCCCGACGACACCATCGACATCACCTTCACCGGCTCCGCGGGCCAGTCCTTCGGCGCCTTCCTGCCGAACGGCGTCACGCTGCGCCTGGAGGGCGACGCCAACGACTACGTCGGCAAGGGCCTCTCCGGCGGCCGCGTCGTCGTCCGCCCCGACCGCGGCGCCGAGCACCTCGCCGAGTACTCCACCATCGCCGGCAACACCCTCGCCTACGGCGCCACCGGCGGCGAGATGTTCCTGCGCGGCAGCGTCGGCGAGCGGTTCTGCGTCCGCAACTCCGGTGCCACCGTGGTCTCCGAGGGCGTCGGCGACCACGGCTGCGAGTACATGACCGGCGGCCGGGCCGTCGTCCTCGGGCCCACCGGCCGCAACTTCGCGGCCGGCATGTCCGGCGGCACGGCCTACGTCGTCGACCTCGACCCCGACAACGTCAACAAGGAGCTCGCCGCCGCCGTCGGGCCCCTCGACGACGCCGACCGGGCATGGCTGCACGATGTGGTGCGCCGCCATCAGGAGGAGACCGGCTCGACCGTCGCGGCCGCCCTCCTCGCCGACTGGGACACGGCCGCGACCCGCTTCGGCAAGGTCATGCCGGCCACCTACAAGGCAGTGCTCGCCGCCAAGGACGCCGCCGAGCGAGCAGGTCTCTCCGAGACCGAGACCCACGAGAAGATGATGGAGGCGGCGACCCATGGCTGACCCGAAGGGCTTTCTGACCACCGACCGCGCCGTCGCCCGCACCCGCCCCGTCGAGGAGCGCGTCCGGGACTGGAACGAGGTCCACGTCCCCGGCTCCCTGCTGCCCGTCATCAGCAAGCAGGCCGGCCGCTGCATGGACTGCGGCATCCCGTTCTGCCACAACGGCTGTCCGCTGGGGAACCTCATCCCCGAGTGGAACGACTACGCCTACCGCGAGGACTGGCGCGCCGCCGCCGAACGGCTGCACGCGACCAACAACTTCCCCGAGTTCACCGGCCGGCTGTGCCCCGCACCCTGCGAGTCCGCCTGCGTGCTCGGCATCAACCAGCCGCCCGTCACCATCAAGAACGTCGAAGTCACCATCATCGACAAGGCCTGGGAGGCCGGCGGCGTCACCCCGCAGCCGCCCGAGCGGCTCTCCGGCAAGACCGTCGCCGTCATCGGCTCCGGCCCGGCCGGCCTGGCCGCCGCCCAGCAGCTCACCCGGGCCGGCCACACGGTCGCCGTCTACGAGCGCGCCGACCGCATCGGCGGCCTGCTGCGCTACGGCATCCCCGAGTTCAAGATGGAGAAGCGCCACATCAACCGCCGCATCGAGCAGATGCGCGCGGAGGGTACCAAGTTCCGTACCGAGGTGGAGATCGGCCGCGACATCGGCGCGGCCGAACTGCGCCGCCGCTACGACGCCGTGGTGATCGCCGCGGGTGCCACCACCTCCCGCGACCTGCCGGTGCCCGGGCGCGAGCTCAAGGGCGTCCACTTCGCCATGGAGTACCTGCCCGTCTCCAACAAGGTGCAGGAGGGCGACTACGTCGCCCCGACGATCACCGCCGAGGGCAAGCACGTCGTCGTCATCGGCGGCGGCGACACCGGCGCCGACTGCGTCGGCACCGCCCACCGCCAGGGCGCGGCCTCCGTCACCCAGCTGGAGATCATGCCCCGGCCCGGCGACGAGCGGAACGCGAACCAGCCGTGGCCGACGTTCCCCATGCTCTACAAGGTGACCTCGGCCCACGAGGAGGGCGGCGAGCGGATCTACTCCGTCTCCACCACGCACTTCGAGGGCGACGAGGACGGCAACGTCCAGTGGCTGCACCTGATCGAGGTGGAGTTCAAGGACGGCAGGCTGGAGCAGAAGCCCGGCACCGAGCGGCGCATCCCGGCTCAACTGGTCACCCTCGCCATGGGGTTCACCGGGACCGACCGGAAGAACGGGCTCGTCGAGCAGTTCGGCCTGGAGCTGGACGCGCGCGGCAACATCGCCCGTGACGCCGACTTCGCCACCAACGTCCCCGGCGTCTTCGTCGCCGGCGACGCCGGGCGCGGCCAGTCGCTCATCGTGTGGGCCATCGCCGAGGGCCGCTCCGCCGCCCGCGGCGTGGACCGCCACCTCACCGGGAGCAGCACCCTGCCCGCTCCCATCAGGCCGACGGACCGGGCCCTGAACGTCTGACCCGGCCCGCCGCACGCGGCGCCTGCCCCGTCCCCGACCGGAGGGGCAGGCGCCGCGTTCACTCCTCCGGGTTCACTCCTCGCCGGGCGCGTGCGCCGACAGCGAGCCGAACACCACCCGGGCGTCCTCGGTGTAGACCCCGACGCTGCCGTGGAGGTACGGGCGCTCCTGGTCCCGGTAGGCGACCAGGCCCTTCTTGTCCACGCTCACCTCCACCAACGGCCCGCGCTGCGCGATCCGCACGTCCGAGGTGCGGCCGACGGGAAAGCTCCCGGGGCCCGTCGCCAGGAAGCGCTGCCCGCCCGGATAGGCGGGGTCGCGCTTGCCGAGTTCCCAGCCGTTGGGCTTGAGGGTGACGTAGTAGAAGTGCTCCGGGTCGGTGTACGCCCAGAGCAGCCACGGCACTTCCCACGGGTTGGGCTTCGGCGTGCGCAGCTGGGCGATCGTGCGCATCGTGGCCTCGTAGTCCACGTCGCCGTACTGCTGGGTCGAGACGATCAGGCCCGCGTGGGTCTCCCCGGGCTCCTTGGCCGGCCTGGGGGAGAGGACGAGCCCGTCGTGCCGTCCGATGTTCTCGCCGTGACCGTCGAAGACCGACCGCCACGGGCCGTGGACCGAGCCCTCGGCCCACGGCAGTTCCGGCGTGCCCCCGCCGCCGCCCCACAGTCCGTACGCCCCCAGGGCCAGGCCCACGACGGCGGCGACGGCGAGCAGGGCGCGGACGTACCGGCGGGGAACTCTCGTCATGCGGTCGAGTATGGCCCCGTCCCGTCCGCGTGCGGGGCGACCAGCGCGTCCGGCGCGGGAGTTGCGCCGGCGTCCGCACCGAAGTCCTCGGCCAGCTGGGCGATGATGCGTTCGGTGGCGTGCCCGTCGCCGAAGGGATTGCCGGCCGTCGCCATCCGCTCGTAGGCCGCCGCGTCGTCCAGCAGGTGGACGGCCGCGGTCAGGATGGCCTCCGGCTCGGTGCCCACCAGCCGTGCGGCACCCGCCTCGACCGCTTCTGGGCGTTCGGTGGTCGTGCGCAGCACCAGCGCGGGCTTGCCCAGGCTGGGCGCCTCCTCCTGGATCCCGCCCGAATCGGTGAGCACCAGGTCGCAGGCGGCCAGGGTCGCGGAGAAGTCGAGGTAGCCCAGCGGCTCCACGACGTGGATGTCCGGGTGCCCGCTCAGCTCGGGCAGCAGTGCGTCCCGCACGGCCGGGCTCTTGTGGAGCGGCAGCACGATCTCCACGTCGCCCCGGTCGGCGAGGCGCCGCAGCGCCTTGCCCATCTCCCGCATCTTGTGGCCCTGGTTCTCGCGGCGGTGCAGGGTGAGCAGCACGCGCCGCAGGCCGCTCTCGCTGCGGAAGACGCTGCGGCCGACGCCTTCTTCCAGCACCCACAGCAGGTTGTCGATGACGGTGTTGCCGGTGGTGAACACCTCACTGGCGGGCACGCCCTCGTCCGTCAAGTGCCGTGCGGCGCGCGGGGTGGGGGCGAAGTGCCAGCGGGCGATGCGGCCTATGAGGCGGCGGTTGAGCTCCTCGGGGAACGGGTTGTCGAGCACGCCGGTGCGCAGCCCGGCCTCGACGTGGGCGACGGGGATGTGCTCGTAGAAGGCGGCGAGGGCGCCGGTGAGGGCGCTGGTGGTGTCGCCCTGGACGACGACCACGTCGGGGCGTTCGGCGCGGACGACCTCGCCGAGCCCCTCCACCAGGCGGGCGGTCAGCTGGGAGAGTTCCTGCCGCTCGCGCATGACGTCGAGCTCCACGCAGGCCTCGACCTGCAGGAGTTCGAGCATCTGGTGCAGCATCTCGCGGTGCTGCCCGGTGGTGACGACGAGGGGTTCGAACAGCGGTGACGCGGCCATCGCGCGCGCGACGGGCGCGAGCTTGATGGCCTCGGGGCGGGTGCCCAGCACGAGCATGGCGCGTACGGGCGCGGTGACGATGTCCGTGGACATGATGCTCCCTGGAAAGGAGTTGCTGCGGGTGGAGGGAGTAGGCGGAGCCGCCGGTCAGGTGCGCGCGGTCTTGAGCCAGGTCTGCTTGCCCGTCAGCATCCGCCACAGGCCCCACCATCCGGCGGCGAACCAGATGTAGCCGTAGAGGACGAAGGCGTGCGAGAGCAGGACGGCGCGGCCCAGCCCGACTTCGCGTTCGCGGCGGGAGTACACCCAGCCGTAGCCGTAGGCGGCGGTGAAGGACAGCAGATAGGGGCCGATGATCCACATCGGGGACACCAGCAGGTGCCCGGCCTCGACGGAGCCGACGACGGCGCCGGCGGTGGCGACGACGAAGGACAGCGGCAGCAGCGAGGTGAGCAGGATGAGCACCGGGCTGGAGAGGTGGTAGAGCAGGTCCACCGCGGCCCGGCCGGGGATCTCGCGCAGGATCATCGGCACCAGGTTCGCCGACTGCAGGTGGCCCTGGAACCAGCGGGAGCGCTGCCGCACCAGGCGCTTGACGTCGAGCACGGCCTGCTGGGAGACCGCGGCGGTGGTGCAGTGCTGGTTGGTCCAGCCGCGGGCGATGAGCCGCACCCCGAGGTCGAGGTCCTCGGTGAGGGAGTCGCTCCAGGGGCCCCGGCTGTGTGCCGTGGAGAGGGTGTCGAGCGCGGCCAGCCGCATGAACTGGCCGTTGCCGCCCATCCCGACGCTGCCGATGTAGCGCCGGGCGCTCTGGAAGATGTCGCCGTAGATGACGAACTCCATGTCCTGGAGCCGGGCGAGGAGTCCCTTGTGGCGGTTGTACATCCGCACGCCGACCTGGGTGGCGCCGGTGCGCGGGTCGTCGAAGTAGGGGTCGACGGCCTGGATGACGTGCTGGTCCAGCCGGCCGTCGGCGTCCACGACGCAGACGATGACGTCACGCGGGTCGTAGCCGTCGAGGATGCCGGAGCTGCGGAGGTGGTGGATGCCGTTGTTGAGGGCGGCGCCCTTGCCCTTGCGGGCGTTGGGCAGTTGCCGTTGCAGCAGGTGGACCCGCTGGGGGTCGGCGGCGCGGGCTATGTCGGCCGTGCGGTCGTCGGAGGCGTCGTCGATGACGAGGGCCAGGAAGTTTCCGGCGGGCAGGGCGGTGATGCGGGCCAGGCTCTCCGCGAGGACCTTCTCCTCGTTCAGACAGGCGAGGAGGAAGACGTAGATCCGCTGGGTGCGCGGGGACCGCGCGTGCCGGATCCGGCGCCTGGAGAGCACGAACATACCGGTGTTGTACGTGCCGGCCATCACGATGAGGCCGATGCTCGCCCAGAGCATGAGTTCAGTGATCATCAATGGTCACCGGCATTCCGAGCCAGAAACCATATCTTTGCCGAAAGAATGACGATTGCAGTGGTGCAGTAGAGCAGAAACCCTACCCCGGCGACTTCCTGCAGGGCCCGGGCAAAGGGTATGCCCGGGAGCACCTCCGGGGCCGCCGTCAGTCCCGCCAAAGGCAGGACCGACCCCAGAGCTGGTTTTCCGTACATGGGTTCCCCCCCATTTTCCGCCCCGAGTGGGGCGATGGCTCGGAAGGTATCAGACAGAACTGAAGTTTCGATGTGAATGATGGGAGTTGTTGGATCGGAACATCAAGTTCTGGCTACCAACCGGTTGTTATGGCAGGTGAGGGCGGCGCTGTGACGAGTGGGATCCATGGTCTGCACCAATTCCGCGACGGCAATTGCCTATTCCGGACCGTACGTGCCCGTTGACACCGGTCCCGGCCGCCACAACAATCAGCCACCTGCCGGGACCGCTGTGCCCTCGGCGATCGGCCGTCGGGGGGCGGATCCGTTCCGGGTAAAGCCTGTTCAATCAGGGGGGAACGAAAAATGAAAAACCTGAGGCGGAGACCACGGGTATTCCTGGTCTCGCTCGTCGCCCTGGTGGCCGCCGCACTCTTCGGCGGCTTCGTGCTCACCGGCGGCGCCCAGGCGTCGATAGCAGGGCCGGGCGGGAAGAAGCCCGGACCCTCGCACGCGCTCAAAGGCGTCGGCCCCGCCGCCCTTTCCGCCGCCGGCACCAAGGACCTCAAGGCCTGGGCCGCCGACCAGCTGAAGACCGACGGGATCCGGCGCAACCACGCTCTCGTCGTCCGGGCCGCCGCCCCGGCGAAGACGGCCGCGAAGAAGGCGGCCACGGCCAAGCCGGCAACAGTGAAGACGGCGACCGTCAGGCCGCTGGCGGCGACCGCCGCCTCCGGCACCTCGGCGCTCGTCCTCTACGACACCACGGGCCCGTACGGCTCCCTCGGCGAGCTCTACGCCATGGCTCTCGCCAACCTCTCCGGCCACTTCGGCACCGTGACCTCCAAGCCCGTCTCCGCCTACACGGCCGGGATGGTCGAGCAGTACACCGCCACCGTCTATGTCGGCTCGACGTACTACGGCGGTTCCGTCCCGGACGCGATTCCCGCGGCCTTCTACCGGGACGCCATGGCGACCTCCAAGCCGGTGACCTGGATCGGCGACAACATCTGGAACATGGCGAACACCAACGGGATTCCAGCCTTCGAGCAGAAGTACGGCTGGGACCCCACCAACTCGTACTTCGAGGTCAACGGGTCCGTCGGCAACATCAACCAGGTCTCGTACAAGGGCCAGTCGCTCACCCGCACCATCCCGGCCGGCTTCGACGGCGGCATCCTGCACCCCGCGATCCTCAGCGGTGCGAACTACCCGCAGGTCACCCAGCTCGCACAGGCCACCGACGCCAACTCCGGCACCACCAGCCCCTGGGCGATCCGTTCGGGGAACCTCACCTACGTGACGGAGATCCCCTTCTCCTACGTCTCCGAGTCCGACCGCGTCATCGTCATGGAGGACCTCCTCTTCGACGCGCTCGCCCCGGCCACCACCGAGCGGCACCGGGCCTTCGTCCGGCTGGAGGACATCAGCCCCGCCTCGGACCCGACGCAGCTGCGCACCATGGCCGACTACCTGTACTCGCAGAAGATCCCCTACGGGATCAACGTCATCCCCGAGTACACCGACCCCAAGGGCGTCTACAACAACGGGACCCCGCAGACGATCACCCTGGCCCAGGCCCCGCAGGTGGTCGCCGCGCTGAAGTACATGCTCCAGCGCGGCGCGGTCCTGATGAACCACGGCTTCACCCACCAGTACAGCAACGTCAACAACCCCTACACCGGCGTCACGGCCGACGACTTCGAGTTCTTCCGCGCCCACATCGACGCGAACAACAACGTCGTCTACGACGGCCCGCCGGCCGAGGACTCCACGGTCTGGGCGCAGACCCGGGTCACCTCCGCGCTGGGGCTGTTCGCCGCGGCCGGGCTGCCCAAGCCGGCGCTGTGGACCACTCCGCACTACGCCGCCTCGGCCGCCGACTACCGGGTCTTCGGACAGAACTACACGGCACGGCTGGAGCGTTCGCTGTACTTCGCGGGGACGCTGAGCGGCGGCCAGGTGAACGCCTCCCAGTACATCGGCCAGTTCTTCCCGTACGCGGTGAAGGACGTCTACGGTACGACCGTGCTCCCCGAGAACATCGGCAACTACGAGCCGCTGCCCTACAACAACCACCCGGCCCGGCTGCCCGCCGACCTGATCGCCTCGGCCAAGGCCAACCTGGCGGTGCGTGACGGCGTGGCCAGCTTCTTCTACCACCCGTACTACGACGTGGCGCCGCTGCAGCAGACGATCGACGGCATCAAGGCCCTCGGTTACACCTTCGTCGGCCCCACGGACCTGGCCCAGTGAACGCGATGAAGAGGGCGGCCGCGGTGCTGTCGGCCCTGGCCGCCCTCTTCGTCGCAGGCTGCTCGTCCGACGGCGGCGGGTCGCCGTCCGGCCACGGCAGCAGCAGCCGCCCCGACGACAGGAAGGGGAACGGGATGCGCGGCATGACGCTCCCGGCGTGGAACACCGACGACTACAGCAGTCCGCAGGCCGGCCCGTACCTCAAGCAGATCGCCTCCACCGGCGCCCGCTGGGTGGTCTTCACCCCCACCTGGTACCAGGACAAGGTCACCGACTCGGAGATCCGCACCACCGAGGAGACCGCCGACGACAAGAGCCTGCGGCACATCATCGGCCTCGCCCACGCCGCCGGCCTCAAGACCATGATCAAGCCGCACATCGACCTGGTGAAGGGCGGCGACCGCGCCGAGATCAGACCGCGCGACCCGGACGCGTGGTTCGGCGCGTACCAGCGCTGCATCACCCACTACGCCGACCTGGCCACCGCCACCGGCGTCGAACAGTTCTCGGTCGGCACCGAGTTGGCGGGCACCTCGCAGGACGGCGACCACTGGAGCGAGGTCATCGCGGACGTCCGCAAGCACTACAAGGGCCCGCTCACCTATGCGGCCAACTACGACGAGTACCGGAAGATCCCCTTCTGGAGGGACCTCGACGTCATCGGCATCGACGCGTACTGGCCGCTGGGCGACAAGGCCACCACGGACACGGCGCGGCTGCGCCAGGCGTGGCAGCCGATCGCCGAGGACCTCGCGGCGTTCTCGGCGAAGCAGGGCCGCAAGATCCTCTTCACGGAGGCGGGTTACGTCAGCCAGAAGGGCACGACCACGGCCCCGTACTCGTGGACCGTCAGCAAGCGGGACGGCGATGCGGAACAGGCCGCCGGATACGAGGCGTTGCTGGCGACGTTCCACGGCAAGCCGTGGTGGGCCGGGGTGTGCTGGTGGATGTGGGACGACTGGCCGGACACGGGGGAGACGGCGAAGCGGCTCGCCTACACGCCGCACGGCAAGCCGGCGGAGAAGGTGCTGCGGAAGTGGTGGGGGAGGGGCTGAGCACCCCTACGTCTCGCACTCCAGCACGGAACCGCACAGCCCGCAGCGGGCCCGCACCCGGCCCGCGACCGGCACCCGTATGCGCTGATGGCACGTCGGGCACGGGAACGTGACCCGCACCGGGTCACGGCCCTCGAAGGCGTACCCCGCGTGCGCCGCCCCCGCGCGCCGGTCGCGCGCGTACCGGTGCCGCCCCCACCGCCCGGCGGCCGCCAGCGGCGGCTGCCGCGCGTCCTCCCGCGCCCGCGCGGCCCCGGCGGTGTACGCCTCGTACGCCTGCGGGCTGGTGAACCACGGCGCCGGGTCCTCCCCGAACGCCAGCGCCCGCTTGGCGAGCACGTAGCCGAACTCCTCCGGCGTGAGGTAGCCCAGCTTCTGCGTCGAGACCGACGACTCGCGGTACGCGTCCAGCAGCAGCCACCCGGCCCCGAGGTAGGCGGACGCCGTGTCCGTGAGGATCTCGTTGTCGCGGGTGCCCGCGAACTCCAGGCCGAGCCGGTGCAGATAGACGTGCATCACCTCGTGCGCGAGCGCCGCGCCGATGTCCCTGCGGTGGGTCTTGAAGCGGGGGTTGAGCTCGATGAAGTACTCGGGCCCGGCGGCGAGTTCGATGCTGCCCGCGTGCCGCATCTCCTTGAAGCTGACGATCATCCGCGCGTCGGGCAGCCGCAGGTGCCGCACCATCACGCCCGCGACGCGCTGGACGCCCAGATAGGGGTCCTCGTCGTCGGAGAAGGCCACCTCGAAGGGCAGCACGCTCGCGTCGAAGGTGCGCACGGTGTCGGGGGAGAGCCGTCTGTACAGCGCGGTGATGGCGGACCGCACGGTCTCCAGATGCGGGAACCCGTGCTGGATCTCGATGTCCGTGCCCACGCGTGACCACCCCCGTGCTTCGCGGCCGCCCCCACTGCTGCCCTTCCACCTTACGGGTCCGGACACCCGCCGACCGGGCGTGCGCCGTAACCGCCCGCGGAAGGAATCCCGTTGCCCGTCCACCCCCCGCGCCGCCCGGACGGCCCAGTCGCCGCACCCCCGCCCGGGTAACCCGTCCGCGCGACCTCGGGATGACCCGGACGAGCACGGATCATCCTTTCGGCCGAGCCGGGAATGGTCGGACAGTCGAGGTGTGCGGAGGGCGGAGGTCCGTAACGTAGGGGGGTGCAAGCCGTCCCTGACGCACCTGCAAGGAAAGGCACCCCCGTGTCCGTGAAGTCCCGCATCGCCGCCGCCGCGGTTCTCGGCGCGGCCGCCGCCGCCCTCGCCGGGCCGGCGGCCACGGCCTCCGCAGCGGACAAGGACACCCGCCACGGGCACCCGGCCACCGTCCACCAGGTGCAGCTCCCCGACGGCAGCCGGGCCCGGCTGCGCACCGGCGGCGACGGCACGAGCGTGACCGTCACCTCCGACGGCCGCCCGGCCCGCACCCTCGACACCACCCGGCCCTCGGCCGACCTCGAACGGCTCCACCTGCGGATCCTCGGCGGCGACACCGCGCGCCCCACGCTGCGCGCCCAGCTCGACGGCGCCCGCGAGGCGAACTACTACGACTTCGCCTCCGGCTCCCTGCGCCACACCCCGGACCGCCCGGCCGGCACCGGACACCACGCGCACCAGGCGCCCGCAGCGCACCGCCACAGCCGCCACCACGAGCTGTCCGCCAACCCCGTCAAGCGCGTCGTCGACGCGGGCGAGGTCATCAAGGGCCGGCAGCACGACCTCGGCAGGCCCGCCCTCGCGGGCGGCGCCGCGCTCCTCGCCCTCGGCGGCGGGGCCTACGGCATCCGGCGCCTCGTGGTGCGCCGCAACGCCGCCCGGGCCCGGCAGGCGCAGGCCGACGCCGGGCAGCAGGGCGCATGACGGCCGCCTGACCCCCGCCGCCCGGCCGCGGCGCGCTGCGGTTGCGGCGCGGGGGCACCCCCGATGACATGACAGGACACGGTCCGGCACGGCGAGGGCCGTCGACGACCCAGGACGCAGGGACGAGGACAGCATGGCGATCACGGTGGTCATCGCGGACGACCAGGAGATGGTCCGCACCGGCTTCCGGATGATCCTGGAGAGCCAGCCCGACATCGAGGTCGTGGCCGACGTCGTGGACGGCGAGGCGGCCCTGGAGGCCGTCGAACGGCACCGGCCCGACGTGCTGCTCCTCGACATCCGGATGCCCAAGCTCGACGGCCTGGAGGTCACCCGCCGACTCTCCGCCCTCTCCGCCGCCGACCCCGACCGCGCCCAGCGCCCCCGGATCGTCATCGTCACCACCTTCGACCTGGACGAATACGTGCACACCGCACTGCGCAACGGCGCCTCCGGCTTCCTGCTCAAGGACGCCAGCCCCGCGATGCTCGTCGAGGCCGTCCACGCCGCCGCCGTCGGCGACTCCCTCATCTCGCCCGCGATCACCGTCCGGCTGCTGCGCGACATGGCCCCCGCCGGCTCGCCGAGCACCGCCCGGCAGCCCTCCGAGCCGCTCACCGACCGCGAGGCCGACGTCGTGCGCTGCCTGGCGCGCGGGGCGACGAACGCGGAGATCGCGGCCGAACTGTTCGTCTCCCTGTCCACGGTCAAGACCCACCTGGCCAACGTGCAGCTGAAGCTCGACGCCCGGAACCGGGTGGAGATCGCCGCCTGGGCCTGGGAGAGCGGACTGGCCCCGGGCGGAGCGTGAGCAGATGGGCCGGGTGGGCGGCCCGGCACCCCCGGCGGGCCGCCCTGGCCAAGGCCGCCTTCGGCCTCTTCCTGCTCGGCATCGTCGCCTTCGAGGGCGCCGTCCTGGCCCGGCAGCCCAGCCCGCCGCACGCCATGGTGCTGGCCGCGGGCGTGACCGTCTGCCTGTGCGCTGTGCCCTACAGCTGGATCCCGCTGGAGGTGCGGGCCACCGTCGCCGTCGCCGTCTCGCTCACCACCTCCGCGGTCCTCATGATCGGTACCCACCCGGGTGTCGTCTGGGGCGCGGGCGAGGACATCGCTCTGCTCGTCCTGCTGACCGGCGTCGTCCAGCGCTGCACCACGCGCGTCGCCGGGGTCCTCGGGCCGCTGCTCGCCCTCGCGGCCGTCGCCGCGCCCATGCGCGACCTCCATCCCGCCCGGTTCACGGTGGTGTTCGGCACCCTGGCCGCGGTCGTCGGCGCCTACTCGCTGCTGCTGCGCGGCCAGGCCACGCAGCGGCTGCGCGACATGGCGGCCGTGCGGACCGCCGAGCGCCTGGAGCTCGCGCGGGAGTTGCACGACCTCGTCGCGCACCACGTCACCGGCATCGCCGTGCAGGCCCAGGCCGCCCGCTTCACCTCCCTCGACGGCGCCGCCGCCGCCCGGGCGTTCGAGCGCATCGAGACCTCCGCGAGCGAGGCGCTCAGCGCGATGCGCCGCCTGGTGGGCGTGCTGCGCGAGGGCGAGGCCGAGACCGTGCCCGTCGCGGGCCTGCCCGAGGTCCGCGAACTGGCCGATGCGTTCGCCCGCACCGGCCCGCCCGTCGCCCTCTACATCGAGCAGGGCATGGAGACCTGGCTCCCCGGGGAGGTCGCGGCGGGCGTGCACCGCATCGTCCGCGAGGCCCTGACCAACATCCGCAAGCACGCCGCCGACGCCACTGCCGTGCGCATCGGGGTGCGGGGGGTCGCCGAAGGCGTGGAACTGCGCATCGCCGACGACGGCAAGCACGCGGCGCCGCTCTCCGAGCAGGCGCTGGGCGGGGGGTTCGGGCTGATCGGGCTGGCCGAGCGGGCCAAGGCGATGGGCGGCCGGCTGGCCGCGGGGCCGGCTCCTGAGGGGGGGTGGCAGGTGACGGCCGTCTTTCCCGTGGCCCGCGGCTCCGAAGGGGCGCGGGCCGACTGAATCTGCGGCTCCGCCGCGTGGGCGCGACCAGCCACGGACGACCCGCAGTCGACGAACCACCCCTGAACAACTGGAGGTTCACCTCTGGCGCAATCCGCCGACGGCGCAAACCCACGCCGGAACGGCCGACTTCGGCCTAGCGTCAGGCCATGGACATCACCCCCGTCACCGACCGCATCTGGATGCTCCGCTTCCCCGTCGGCCAGGCCTACGCCCTGCGCCTGGCCGACGCCGGCTGGGCCCTGGTCGACGCCGGGCTGCCCGGGTACGCCGACGAGATCCTCGACGCCCTCGGCGGTCTGGGGGCGGCCCCCGAGGACCTGCGCGACATCGTGCTGACCCACGCCCACTTCGACCACACCGGCTCCGCCGCCGAGCTCGCCGCCGCCACCGGCGCCCGCGTCCTGGCCGGTGCCGCGGACGCGCCCGTCGTCCGCGGCGACGCGCCCGGGCCCGAACCCGTCCTGGGGGACTGGGAGATACCGGTGTTCGAGGCCGTCCACGCGACCCTGCCGCTGCCGCACGCGGCCCCGCCCTGCCCCGTCGACGTGGAACTCGCCGACGGCGACACCCTCGACTGGGGCGAGGAGGTCCGCGTCGTCCACGTCCCGGGCCACACGCCGGGCAGCATCGCCCTGCATCTGCCGTCCTCCGGCGTGCTGTTCACCGGCGACACCATCGCCAACGTCCAGCAGCTGATGCCCGGCGTCTTCAACCTCGACCAGGAGCAGACGCTCGCCTCCTTCCGGCGGCAGGCCGAACTCGACGTGGAGACGGCCTGCTTCGGGCACGGGGACCCGATCGTCGGGGGAGCGGGGGCGGCGCTGCGGGCGGTCGTCCCGACCGCCGCCTGAACCCGGCCCGACACGGGTTCGGCCCTGATGGCTTCACGGTGCACCGATTCGGGCAAGAACTCTGCACAGGGATCCGTCCAGGAGCCCGTCCCGTTGGCCACCGTCATCGGCCGGTGACCAGGGGGACGCGGTCCCGCCGCGCCCCCTCCGCCTCCCCCGCTCCGCCGCCCTCTGGCGGGGGAGGGAACTCGTGTACGAAGATCTGCGCGTGCATCACACATGGATGCGGTACTTCACCCCCGGACCGGTCCATCACCGGCTCGGCCTGGTCTGCCTCGGCGTCGGCCTGCAGCACGGCGCCCTGCCCTCCGTCGGCCCCCGCACCCTCGGCCACCACGTGGCCGTCGTCATCGGTGCCGGGACCGGCTGGTGCCGCACGCCCGACGGCCGTACCCACCCCGTCACCGCCCCCGCCCTCCTCTGGCTCGTCCCCGGCGTGCCGCACCACTACGGCGCCGCTCCCGGCAGCGGATGGGACGAGGCCTTCGTCGGCTTCACCGGCCCCGCCGTCGCCGCCTACACCGAACTCGGCTGCATCGAGCCCGACCGCCCCGTCGTGCCCCTCACCGACGCCGCCGGTCCGCGCGCCGCCGTCGCCCGCATCGCCCGCGCCGCCCGCCGCGGCAACCCCCTGCTGGAGATCGAGACCTCCGCGGGCGTCCACGAGCTCCTGGTGGCCCTGCGCCGTGCCCGTGCCGGCCCGGACGGCGAGGGGGACCCCGTGCTGCAGGCCCTGGCGCGTGACGCGTTCCTGCCGCTGTCCGTCACCCAGCACGCCGCCCGGCACGGCATGACCCCCGCCGAACTGCGCTCCGCCGTCCGCCGCGGCGCCGGGTGCGGACCCAAGGACTACCTCCTGGGCATCCGCCTGGGCCGGGCCAAGGAACTGCTGGCCGCCACCGAACTGTCCGTCGCCGCCGTCGCCCGGCGCGTCGGCTACGACGACCCCGCCTACTTCAGCCGTCTCTTCACGCGCCGTGTCGGCACCGCTCCCGTCCGCTTCCGTGCCCGGCAGAGTGCGGCCGGACCACCGTGTTCCGCCTAGGCTGGGGTCGCATGAACGACAGTGCCGCCAACGCCCCCGCCCTGGACGCGTCCGTCCGCGCCGAGCTGAACCGTCTGCGCGACAGCATCGACAACATCGACGCAGCAGTGATCCACATGCTCGCCGAGCGCTTCAAATGCACCCAGCAGGTCGGCCACCTCAAGGCCGCCCACAAGATGCCGCCCGCCGACCCCGGCCGCGAGGCCCGTCAGATCGCGCGCCTGCGGGAGCTCGCGGAGAACGCCAAGCTGGATCCCGCTTTCGCGGAGAAGTTTCTCAACTTCATCATTGCCGAGGTGATCCGGCACCACGAGACCATCGCGCGGGCGTAGGCCTTGCAGGGGCCTGCGCCCCGTCAGGGGCGCGGGGAACTGCGCGAGCAACCCCCACCGGCCCGCAGCCGACGCACCACCCTGGCACGGCACGTCATCTGCGGGCGCGTCGTGGCCGATCGCGCAGTTCCCCGCGCCCCTGACGGGGCGCAAGTCCCTGGCCATGCGGCAAGCTGAGGCACATGCCCGTATTGACGCGCGCCGAAGCGCAGGACCGAGCCGCCCTCCTCGACGTCCACCACTACCGCATCGAACTGGACCTCACCCCCGGTGAGACCCTCGGCTCCACCACCGTCATCCGCTTCACCGCCCGCACCGCCGGCACCACCTTCGTCGAACTCAAGCCCGCCACCCTGCACCGCGCCGCCCTCGACGGACAGGCCCTCGACCCCGCCGCCCTCGACGACAACCGCCTTCCGCTCACCCTCACCGAGGGCGAGCACGAACTCCGCGTCGAGGCGGACATGCGCTACTCCCGCACCGGCGAGGGCATGCACCGCTTCACCGACCCGGCCGACGGCGAGACCTACGTCTACACCCAGCTGTTCATGGAGGACGTCCAGCGCGTCTTCGCCGCCTTCGACCAGCCCGACCTCAAGGCCGTCTTCGCCCTCGCCGTGACGGCCCCGCCGCACTGGACCGTCCTCGGCAACGGCGTCGCCCGCCCGGCCGGCGACGGCCGCTGGGAACTCGCCCCCACCCCGCCCGTCAGCACCTACCTCGTCGCCGTCGCCGCGGGCCCCTGGCACTCCGTCCGCACCGAGCACGCCGGACTGCCCTTCGGCATCCACTGCCGCCGCTCCCTCGCCGCCCACCTGGACGCCGACGCCGAGGAGATCCTCGGCATCACCCGCCGCTGCTACGACCGCTACCACGAGAAGTTCACCGAGCCGTACCCCTTCGACTCCTACGACCAGGCCTTCGTCCCCGAGTTCAACGCCGGGGCCATGGAGAACCCCGGACTGGTCACCTTCCGCGACGAGTTCGTCTTCCGCTCCGCCGTCACCGACACCGAGCGCCAGACCCGCGCGGTGGTCATCGCCCACGAGATGGCCCACATGTGGTTCGGCGACCTCGTCACCCTGAAGTGGTGGGACGACATCTGGCTCAACGAGTCCTTCGCCGAGTACATGGGCTACCAGACCCTCGTCGAGACCGGCGACTTCCCCGACACCTGGACCGACTTCGGCATCTCCCGCAAGGGCTGGGGCTACGACGCCGACCAGCGCCCCTCCACCCACCCCGTCGCCCCCGACCCCGACGCCGTCCCCGACACCGCCTCCGCGCTGACCAACTTCGACGGCATCTCCTACGCCAAGGGCGCCAGCGCCCTGCGCCAACTCGCCGCCTGGCTCGGCGAGAAGGAGTTCCTCGCCGGCATCAACGACCACTTCACCCGGCACCGGTTCGGCAACGCCACCCTCGCCGACTTCCTCGACTCCCTCGCCCGCGCCACCGACCGCGACGTCCACGGCTGGGCCCGCTCCTGGCTGCGCACCACCGGCGTCGACACCCTCACTCCCGACGTCACCGAGGAGGACGGCCACTGGCGCCTCGCCGTCCGCCACGACGGCAGCCGCCCGCACCGCATCACCGTCGGCCTCTACGACCACGACCCCGCCGAACCCGGGCGGCTCGTGCCCCGCACACCGGTCGAGGCCGACCTGCCCGGCACCCCTGGCCCCCCTGGCTTCGTATTCCCCGGCCGCCGCCCCGACCTGCTCCTGCTCAACGACGGCGACCTCACCTACGCCAAGGTCCGGCTCGACCCCGGCTCCTGGGACACCGCCCTGGACGCCCTGTCCGGACTGCCCGGCGCCCTCGGCCGCGCCGTCGTCTGGAACGCCGCCCGCGACATGGTCCGCGACGGCGAACTCGCCCCCGCCGCCTACCTCCGCGCCGCCCGCGCCCACTTGCCCCGCGAACACGACAACGCGATCGTCCAGGGCGTGCTCGCCTTTGCCCGCACGCAGATCGCGGACCTCTACCTCCCGGCGGACGAACGCCCCGAGGCGCTGGCCGGGTTGCGGGCCCTCAGCCGCGACCTGCTGGAGCGTTCCCCTGCCCCCGGGGTGCGGCTGACCGCCGTCCGTACGCTGATCGCCAGTGCGCTGCGCCCCGACGTCCTGCGCGAGTGGCTCGCCGCGGACACCGTGCCCGGCGGCCCCGTCCTCGACCCCGAACTGCGCTGGCGCATCCTCACCCGCCTCGCCGTCCTCGGCGCCCTCACCCCGGCCGGGATCGACGCCGAACTCGCCCGCGACCCCAGCGCCACCGGCCACGAGGGCGCTGCGCGCTGCCGTGCGGCCCTGCCGGACCAGGCCGCCAAGGAGGCGGCCTGGCAGGCCATGTTCGCCACGGACGACCTCTCCAACTACCTGTTCGCGGCCACCGCGCAGGGCTTCTGGCAGCCCGAACAGCTCGACCTCGTCCGTCCGTTCAGGGACCGCTACTACCCTGCGGTGGTCGCTCTGGCCGCCCGCCGGGGCCCGGCCATCGCCGAGGCGGCGGGCCGCAGTGCGTTCCCGCTGACGCTGGTCGAGGCGGAGACGCTGCGGCTGGGCGAGGAATGCCTGCGCGGCGCCGACCCCATTCCGTCGCTGCGCCGCAAGCTGGTCGACCAACTGGACGACCTGGGCCGGGCGTTGCGGATCCGCCGGGCCGGCTAGGCGGGGTTCTCGGCGTTCCGACCCCTCCATTCCCGGATATATCCGTTACTGGAGCGGTACCGCCTGGGTGCCCGGCACCAGCCGGCCCGCGCCCTCCGAGGGGGAGCCGATG